>NZ_DAIUCO010000107.1:0-16097 GCF_036846085.1 Noviherbaspirillum sp.
CGCTACGTTCGGGACGTAGAGGCCGGAGGTTCGAATCCTCTCACCCCGACCAAAACATCAATAGAATCAACGACTTACATAATATTGCAAACCATCAAGTACTACAGTATCCTGTGTAGTACACAAGTTAGGTTTGCAGTTGCGATTTCCTTAGATTTAGGTGCATTGCAGACCTAGCATCTATGGATCGCAAAATGAAAATAACAACAAAAACAACTGCATCTGTTTCAAATTCTGCAACACCTACTTCCTCTCCCAACGCGTCTCGCACCGTACCGATTCCTGAGACGCTTCAGTTAGTTCCTGGCTATCCAGACAAGCTCAAAATTTACCAAATTGCCGCTAGCCGTTTTTGGCAAGTTCGCTGCTATGAGCAGACTACAGGCAAGACAATCAAGCGTAGCACTGGCCAAACCGACAAGCGTGAAGCGCTTAAATCGGCAAAAGCTTTATACGATCAAATCCTGTTCAACAGGCTCAACGGCGTTGCGATGACAAAGAAGAGCCGCTTCGACATTTGTGCCAAAGGCATGATGGAAATGCAGGCTGCACGTGTCGTTCGAAACGACATCTCAGCAGAAGCGCATCGGAACGATCAGTACTTCCTTGACGCAAAGGTCTTGCCAGAATTTCGCGAACTGGATGTTACGGAAATCAGCTATGACAAATTGGAGAATTTCGTCGCCAAAATTGGCAATGACTTGGCGGGATCGTCCATCCAACGCTACTTAGGCCTCATTCGGAAAGTGCTCGACTATGCGCTGAACCGAAACCTGCTACAAACCCTGCCCAAATTCCCGAAAATTCCAAAACGCGATGAACCACGTGGCTGGTTTACGCCGAAAGAGTATGACGCACTTCTAAAGCGGGCTTGGCAATTGGTTGGAACGGACTACGTGATGCGTGCCGAGCCCAAAGCAGGTCAACAACTAGGTAATGTTGTGCGGCGACTCAAATTTACGGCAGAGCTGCCCCACATGATTGCCTTCATGGTCAATAGCTTCATCCGCCCGACCGATCTGAAGAACATGCAGCACAAACATGTGGAAATCGTACGCGAAAGCCATACGTTTCTGCGACTTACCTTACCTGAAAGTAAAGGTCACGACAAACCGATCGTGACATTGGAAAAAGCAGTTGGCGTATATGAAAAGCTGAGAACAGCTCATACCGAAGGTGAGCTAGCTGAAGCCGACCACTACGTGTTCATGCCAGAATTTGAAAATCGCAACACTGCGCTACGCCGCTTGCAGCAGCAATTCAACTACTTACTTGACGACTTGAGGTTTAAGACAGGGCCGCGAGGCGAAGACCGGACAATTTACAGCTTGCGTCATACCTGCATCATGCATCGTCTGCTTGAAGGCGATAACATCGACTTGCTAACTCTGGCTCGTAATGCGCGAACAACCGTTGAAATGATCGAACGCTTCTATGCTAGCCAGCTCACTGGCGAGATGAACATCGATTCTTTGCAATCAGTGCGCAGCCACAAAGGGTTGCAGCTTTCCAAGTCACCAGATACCGATATACCTCTCAAAGTCCAGTCCGGCATTGTCACCCTGGACTTGCCAGCCCCCTCCTCCGCTCCGCTCGATCTGAACTGAGTCGCCTAAGCGTCGGGGTGTATGAATTTGGGCCTAGGCTTTCGTCATGCTGGAAGCTTCTTACTCCGACCGTTTCACTGATCCAAGTGTCGGGCAACCGACACTTGGACGTCACAACAGACGTTACCCGGTCCAACATGGCTGCTACCGATGGCCAGCCGCTATCTTTCATCTATGAAGGTCTGCTAAAGAACACAAAGCTGCCTGACGCTTGGAAATATTGAAGAACTGCAAGCGGCCAGGAGCTGCCATCTAGCAATTTTTCCGATAGCTGCCGTTCGATTTTCTCCAACTGCATATTTGTTGCTGACGATGCAGTCATCAAATACACTGAGTACTTCATAGACTGGCGCTAACAGCGTTTGTCTTCCACGAATATTCATGTTTCCTGCTAAATATTCAGTTTAGCATTACAGCAACCTTACCTCATGCCCCAACGATCAAATACCTTTCAGCGGTTGGCGCTGCTTGTTCACGAGCGCCTCGGCAAGGACTGGATAGTCGAAGAGTCCCATATGTTTACGGACCTAGTTACTGGTGAGCTACGGGAAGTGGATATAGTCGCGCAAACAATGGTGGGAACATACCCAATTTTTTTGTCGATTGAGTGCAGAGATCAGTCCCGCCCTGCAGACGTTCTTTGGATTGAAGGCGTCGCGAAGAAGCACGAACACTTGCCCACGTCGAAACTCGTACTTTGGTCGCGTAGTGGGTTTACCAAGAGCGCCGCATTGAAGGCGCAGGCCCTCAAGATCGAGGCTATCTCTCAAGCTGAAGCGGCCCAAGCAGATTGGGTGCGGTTAGCTCGCGAGTTGATCGGCGGGCAGGTACAGCATGTTCGTCCGAGCTACAACGCTTTCATTGACGTCGATTCGCAAGAAGGCGAACCTCGTCGCCTTGAACAGGTAGAGAACGCAGCTTGGTTTAACTTTGATGGAATACAAGTCGGCACTGTGCGGGCTCTCATACAGTATATTGCGAACAACAATCAGACCCGCACGGTTGTTCTTGACCATACGAGCTCCGGTCCGGGAAACTTCTACGTCGAATTGATGCCCCCAGAGCCTTGGTTTACCGATCTCCCCGAGGGCGGTCAGGCACAGATCCGAAGAATTGGGGTGAGCATTGATACAGTCACAGAGAAAGTTGCGCTCGATACGGCATCTGCTGTCAGTGAAGGCAAGGTGCTAACACTCGCCTCATCAAAGGTGGCTTCCGGCACCCTTGAGGTGCTGTTTGAAGAATCACCAGATGGAACTTCTTCATATGTTTCAACATTTATTCCAAGGAAGACCTAACATAACCCTCAACCTCGCTTCCTTCGGTCGCTGGACGCTGCGCGATAAATTCGTGCAGCTCTGGCTAGCTCTAGATTAGGGGCTAAACGTGACTGCGTTCTGTGGCATCTACGGCTACGAAATAACACGTCCACTCGTTGGTCCAGGGTTTCGTATAGAACCTCGGACGACGGATTATCAACAGTCATCGCTCTGGGCACGCGAAGAAAGTGCATACCATCTGACGGCCGTATTGTCTGGCCCTTCCGTCACAGATGACTTCCTGTTCGACTTGGAAGCCGTCCTTTCCTTCATAGAGCACCTTGATGTAATTGTCACGTCGCCGCGCTCAGTCGAAACAGAAGATGTCTTTTCTGCGTTTGAACCGATCATTACCACTCATCGGAGAAGCAGCGGAGGCGGTGCTGCTCTCCCAAGCGATGTTTTCTTCCACAACACTCGAACCGATTTCGTCGTGGCCTGCCTAGGAAAGCTCTCTGACGAAGCGTATTGCACGGCCACCAAGTTTCGCGCTCTCTTTTTCAAAAAAGTCGAAACCTTTCGGCAACGGCGCCCCTTCTTGGAGGTGTCATATTTCTTTCTTTACTCCGGACTTGAGACATATGCTCGCGCCGTACTGAATGATCGCAATTCTCGCAATTCATCTGAGCCAATCTGCGCACTGCTTCAGCGGTTTGGATTCGATGTCTCTGTGGAGCGACCTAACGACCTCCCGAGGGCAGTGTCGACATACACTCACCTGCGAAATTCGTTATTTCACAACAGTGAGCTAGACAAAAGCATTAATTTGAACGGTACCACCGTCGACATCACAGTCATCGATTACTTCTTCCATCTTAGCCAGTTGGTCACACTCGTTGTGTTCAAGGCGGTCGAGTTCGACGATGGGCATATCAACTGGAACAGTTGGATAGATCGACAACCGTTCAAATGAGGAAAACTCCTAACCTTGCTGTCAACCGGACGTCCGCAAGCTGCGCTTGCGGGTTCCCTCCGAGTTTCGTGCTGCGGTGGCCAGTTGCCTCAAACGTTAGAATGACAGCTTATCGACTTGCCCAAGGACAGCTAAGGGTCGATCTCGCCAGTTCGCAAACCTGCTTACTACGTCCGCTGCTTGGCTTGAAGCAGTCATTGAAGATGGCTGAGCAGTCGTCTCACTGCGGCCAGAAGCGGACATCGGGCTAAGGGCAACAGTGATCTTTGCAATTGCCTATAGCCTTTCCGAGCTGACCGGTTAAATCGTTTCGACTTCCTGCATAAACTTTGCATGCATGCGGCCACCGTGCACTTTGCGTTTGGATAGTGCCGCATTGAACTCGCGAAGCTCGGCAGGTGTAAACCTCACGTTGATTGCCCCCAGGTTCTCGGTCAGATGATTGACGTTGCGCGTGCCTGGAATGGGAACGATCCAAGGGCTCTGCGCTAGTAGCCATGCAATTGCTACTTGAGCAGGGGTGGCATTCTTCTTGTCGCCAAACTTCTTGAGTAAATCAATGAACGACTTGTTCGCTTGCAAGTTTGCAGGGCTGAAGCGCTCGAACTCACTGCGAAAGTCGGTTTTCGGATCCAGTTTGGTACGCTGATCAATTTTTCCGGTCAAGTAACCCATGCCAACCGGGCCCCATGGAACGAAGCCAATACCCAGTTCCTCACAGGTTTTAAGCACGCCGTTTCGTTCCGGATCGCGGTTCATCACCGAATATTCCGTCTGAATCGCTGAAACAGGCTGGACTGCGTGAGCGCGGCGGATGGTTTTCGCGCTGGCTTCCGACATCCCGAAATGCAAAACCTTCCCCTCCCGTATCAGATCCTTTACCGCACCGGCGACCTCTTCGATCGGCACTGCCTTATCGACGCGATGCTGGTAGTAGAGGTCGATACGGTCGGTTCGCAATCGCTTGAGCGAAGCCTCGACGACTTTCTTGATGTGCTCCGGTCGACTGTTATGACCGCCTTTTTCGATGTCGTAACCGAACTTGGTGGCGATCTTCACTTTGTCGCGGAAAGGTGCAATGGCTTCCCCGACCAGTTCTTCATTGGTATGAGGGCCATATACTTCAGCAGTATCGAAGAACGTGACGCCTTTTTCATAAGCACTACGGATGACCTGAATCCCCTGGCCTTTGTCGGCGGGCGGTCCGTAGTTCGCGCTAATGCTCATGCATCCGGCGCCGATCGCCGACACTTCAAGATTGCCGAGCTTGCGCGTACTCATGCTGGCTTTTGATTTGCTGTCTTTAGACTGGTCCGATGACGCAGCCCAGGACAGTGAACTGGCGACTAATCCCGCGCCGAGCAGTGCAGTCTTTGTCATAAAGTCGCGACGATCCGTAATCGGCCCCGCTGAGCTATTCGACTCGTCTTTCCCGTTTTCCATGATCATTTCCTTTGATTCCTGCTTGTTGAACTACCCGCTGACATCAACCTCAGAGTCGCAAAAGCAAAGCGGCAGCAAGGGGTTGTTTTAACCTGTGGTCAATACGCGTTGCGAGCAACGCTTTCTAACTCCGGATCACCCGGCCGTGGACAGGTTGCGTTTGAAGAATGGGGTCAGCTTGCCGAGCGCCTGGCCGACATGCTTTTCACCATCGTACAAAGTCATATGCGTTGCGCCATCAACGATGAACAGCTCTTTTTCACCTTTGGCCTTTTGATAGGCCTCCTGGCTATGCCATAGTGAACCGGCATTGCTGCCAGCGATCATCAGTGACGGTTGCACCAACAGAGAGTTAACCTGATCCAGTGCCGTAAAGGAGAGCATCTTGTCGAGGCTTGTGAATAGCATCTTATTAGGTGCGCCAGGATGTTGACCGCGAGCAGTCAGGTAGTAGTCTGATGCCTCGCGCAAGTCCGAAGGCGTAGTGCTGTCTGGCGTCACTGGGACATAGGTGACGTATTTGGGCTTCGCCCCGGCTGCTTCAGCCGTACGCTGCTTGGCAACCTCATCTAGCATTGCGATCTGATCTGCTTCTGATCCCTTGCCGTCCCATCCCTTGCGGGTCGCAGCGCCGATGTCCACTGCGCTGACGGTGGCCACTGCCTTGATGCGGTGTTCAATCGTCGCAGCCTTAATCGCGTATCCACCACCGGCGCAAATGCCCAATGCACCAATGCGCTGAGGGTCGACATAGGCCAGCGTGGTCAGATAATCCACGGCACTGCGTACATCTTCGACGCGCTCAGTAGGATTTTCGAGGAAGCGTGGCATGCCACCGCTTGCGCCTTGGTGGGATGCGTCGAATGTCAGTACAACAAATCCTTGTTGTGCAAGTTTTTGCGCATATAAACCTGCCGCTTGTTCTTTGACGCCACCGCCTGGGTGAACAACGACAACGGCAGCGTATTTCCCAGCCTTATTGAAGTCTTTAGGGGAGTAAATGTTGCCTGCCATGTTGATCGTGTTATTTTTGAACTGAACACTGTTCATCGTCACATCCCCAATCTTCGTGGTGCCCGTTGGATTTGCAGCGGCGATTGCGAAATGAGGGAGTAGGAATGCAGCGGTTAACGCGGTAGCGCCTAGGGCAACCTTGCGACGGCTACTCTGATGGGTAAAACGGGAGCTGGTCTGGTCTTTCATATCGGCAATCCTTTCGAGTCGTCTGTGAATTGATACGTGCATTTGCAACATGAGTGAATGGTAGACCCCGCAAGGCTCAGTGATAAGATACTGAAACGTACTTGGACTTATAAGATGGTGTAATGAATGAAACGCGAAGAGATGGCGGATCTGACTGCTTTCCTGGTGGTGGCAGAAGAGAGAAGCTTTACAAAGGCAGCCGCCAAGTTGGGGATGACTCAATCAGGGCTTAGCCAAATCATGCGTCGCTTGGAGACGCGTCTGGGCCTGCGCCTTCTGACACGCACGACCCGCAGCGTTACGACGACTGATGCTGGCGAGCGCCTTCTGCAGACGCTCGCCCCAGCGTTGGCAAATTTGGATGCAAGCGTCGCGGCCCTCAGCGAGCTGCGCGACAAGCCGGCCGGCACGATTCGCATTACGTCGGTCGAACATGCAGCCAAAACGATCATCTGGCCAGCTTTAAAAAAGCTTTTGCCAGACTACCCCGACATCTCTGTCGAAATCGATCTCGATTACGGCAGGGTCGATATCGTCGCCGAGCGATACGATGCAGGCGTGCGGTTAGGCGAACAAGTCGCACAGGACATGATTGCGGTGCGCATGGCGCCTGATATGCAAATGGCGATCGTCGGCAGCCCTGACTATTTTGCAGGGATGCGCGCTCCGGTGGTGCCTCAAGACTTGATGCAGCACCGTTGTATCAACTTGAGGTTGCCAACTTCTGGGGGTCTGTATGTCTGGGAATTTGTGAAGAAAGGGCGTGAACTTAAAGTACGGACTGAAGGACCACTCGTCTTCAATACGATTGACTTGATCATTGACGCAGCAGTCAATGGATTCGGGCTGGGCTATGTGCCACTGGATCAGGTGCAGAAACATCTCGACAGCGGTCAGCTGATATCAGTTCTGAAAGACTGGTGTCCGAAACTATCCGGATACCACTTGTACTATCCCAGCCGGAGACAACCTACGGCGGCCTTTGCCTTGTTAGTTGAGGCGCTGAGGTATAAGGCTTGAATCAAAGTGCGACGAATGTCCGCTACGGGTCCAGGCCGTGTGAAAACGTACCACTAATCGACCTTTTACCCTGATCGCTTACATGCCCGTTGCGGTAAGCGCGCGAACGTCAGCTTTCCGGAGATGGCTGTGGCTGCTTAGGGTCGATTACACCAGTTCATGCCGGATCAGGCAAGGTCCGGAAAGCAACCTATAGCCGCCAGCGGCACAATCGCTGGCAAGCTCCGTTTGCGGCCAGAAGCGGACATTCGCCGCCATTAATTTTTAGGAACGTTTGCAAGTATCTGTGTTAGCTGCATGGTATCGATAGGCTTCACAAAGTGGTAATCAAATCCGGCTGTTTTAGATAACACGCGATCATGTGCCTGCCCATAACCGGTGAGCGCAATAAGGACCTTGTTTTCAGTCTTAGGATTGGCGCGTAGTCGCCTTGCTAGTTCAAAGCCGTCGATATCAGGTAATCCAATGTCCAGAACGAATACTTGGATATCCTGCTCATCCACTACATCTAGTGCGCTTCGGGCGTCCTCAAAGACGAGTACGTGATGGCCCGCTGCTTCCAGCAATGCTGATAATGAAAGTGCCGCATCCTGATTGTCATCAACGAGCATGATGCGCACAGGCTTGGCCACGTTCGCTATCTTTTCAGTTGGGGCTGCGACGACCTTGGTTTTTTCTGGTTTTACCAAAGGCAGAATAATCGTGAAGGTGCTCCCTTTTCCAGCGCCTGGGCTTGCGGCCAGTACCGCGCCACCATGTAGCGTAGCGATACTTTTGACGAGCGCCAGACCCAAACCAAGGCCACCCTGCGCACGATCCGGCGTGCGTTCGGCCTGGGTAAACAATTCAAAGACATATGGAATCAGTTCCGACGCCATGCCGACGCCGTTATCGGTCACGCTGATTTTAACCTGCGTCTTCTGTACGTCGATGAGAAGTGCGATCTCTCCTCGTTGAGGTGTGTACTTCGCCGCGTTATTGAGCAGGTTGGCAATCGCCTGAACCAAGCGCGTTTTGTCACCGTTGATGTAAGCTTGAGCAGACGGAATGTGCAAGACCAATCCGTGTTGCCGCGCTTCGAGAAGTGGGCGGGATTGTTCGACAGCACCGTTGATAATGGTTCTCAGATCAAGATCTTCCTTCTCAAGTTGCACCAACCCTCGCGTGACCCGGGACACATCGAGCAGGTCATCCACCAGATCTGTCATGTGCTTGACTTGGCGAGTAATGATGTCGCTCGCTCGATGGATGCGTCTTTCATCGGCGCCTTGCATTTTTAAAAGCTGAGCAGCGGTGCTAATAGGAGCGAGCGGGTTACGCAGCTCGTGTGCGAGCATCGCCAGAAATTCATCTTTTCGCTGACTCGCATGTTTCCATTCATCTTCCACGTTTTTTTGCGTGTCGATGTCGGTACACGTTCCCATCCAGCGCAGGATAACGCCCGAGTCGTCACGAAGCGGTAGGGCACGCGCCAGAATCCACTTATATTGGCCCGAATGGTGCCGCAGGCGGTACTGGACTTCATAGGTTTCCCCTGTCGACGCGCTGTGCTGCCAGACGCTCCAAGCACGCTCACGATCGTCTGGATGCAAAGCGTTCCATTCGGTCCCGGATGCAGGTGACCATGGTTCCCCTGTGAATTCGTACCACTTTTGATTAAAGTAGTCGGTTTGTCCGTTGGGCATAGTCGACCAGACAATTTGCGGCATGGCGTCGGCAATGGTGCGAAACTTGGCTTCGCTCACACGCATGGCACTTTCCGTACGCATCCGTTCGCTGGCCGTTCTTGTGCGTTCGGCAACATCTCTGATCAACTCCAGCTCTTCCTTGCTCCAGTTTCGCGCTTGTGCGTGGTTGATGAAAATGGCCGCAACCAATTTGCCGCGTTCGATCACCGGAAAATTCACAAAGGAGCCAACACTTCGTCTCTTGAGCGCCGTTGCAGCCTCGCGTGTGCGGTGATCGGCTTCGACATCATCGATGGCGATAAACTTCCCGAGCTTCATATCGTCGATGAATGATCCATAGTCTCGCAAACTGAGTGTTCCGGCGAGTGTTTGAACTCCAGGACCGTTCCAGTCACGCTCGACCGTAATCGTTTCCGCATCCGGATCAATAGTCCCGTAACCAACCCGGCTGACACCAAGCGTTTCGCCTAAGAGCGCTGAAGCACCGAAGATGACATCTTGCGGGGAGCTTGAATCTCGGAAGACATCACTTAACCTGATTAATATGTCATTACGCGCGTCTGTCAGTATCCGGTCCGTGACATCGATGCCTTGGATAACGATGCCCGTTACGGCTCCCTGCGAGTTACGAAACGGTTGGAAAACGAAATCCACATGTCGCTCGTTTACCGGCCCATCCGGTACCACCTGCATCGCATATTTAACGGCGTTCGCGGCGTACGGCTGACCGCTTCGATATACCTCATCAAGAATCGTGACAAACCCCTGCGCTGCTACGTCCGGCAAACCTTCTGCCAGCGGCCTTCCTATGATGTTTCTATGTCCGATCAACGTCAAATAACTCTCGTTGACGAACTCGACGCGATGTTCCGCGCCAACAAGCATCGCCATGAACGCTGGTGCTTGCCGGAATAAATCAGCGATACCCTGCTGATCGCGCAGCTGCTGCGCTTGCGAGGAAACTTCGGACTTCAGCTTGGCAACATTCTCTGAGTCAATGACCTGCTGCGTGACATTTTCTACATACTGCGTGACGTATATAACATCGCCATTGCTATTGAAAACGGGAGCATGAATCGGTTTCCAGTAACGTACGGCGAAACCGCTATCCGCTTGCCCGTCGATCGGTACGTCATACCTTTGTATCGGCAACTCGTCGGGAATTTCATGCTCCAATACCCGCGTGATTGAAGCGCGAATATTTGCTACTCCATCGACACTTGGATCATCAGGGTTGCCCGGGAAGGCATCGAATATATTTCGGCCGACAATCTGTTCCCGCGTCGCCCCGGTTGAGCGTAGGTGCGCATCAGAAACTGCCGCAATGGTGAAGTCTGGGGATATGACCATGCACGCAGCGGGAAGCGCATTGAAAATGGCATTTAGGTCAGGCTGGTCCGCGGCCCTATTTATACTTGAATCGATTTTAGTCACGCAACGTCCTACGGTCTCAACACTAAGTTAGGACGTTAGGATACATGTACTGATTGCATCGCGTACGAGGTAGCGAGTGAGCTAGGCAGTCAGCACTAACCGGCTCTTTTATATACGAAACGACAGCTCAACAGACTTGCGAATGAGCAATCCTTGAATGTCCGCTTCGGGTCCTGGCTGTGTGAAAACAACTTCTCAGGGGCCTGCGAACGTCCGGTTTGGAGAATGGCCACAGGCGGCAACGGGTCGTACTCAGCCAGCCAACAATCACGTCGAAACGTCAGGTCTCTAGCTAGAAGCCGACAGTGCAGAAGCGGAGGGTGGGGCACGCGAACACTATTTTCTTGAACGCTCTGTCAGACGCGCTGTTCACGGCCATTGGTATGTAAACTGGCAAAATGCGTTATTGTCACCTTTTCCAAACTGCAACCATCCGGCATGCAATCCGTTACTGAGCTGCTCTCTTCACTGGAACGTCAACATTTTCTGCGGGCCGTCGAACGCATTGACGCAGGTGCTAAAACTCGTTTTTCTGATTCGACAAAATTTGATATGGTTTTTAACGGCAAACGCTATGCGCCAAAGGAAGTTACTGGCCTTGCTCTTGAAGAAGCTTTCAAGCATACGTTTGGACCTGCCGACTTCAAGGGGGGCGACTCCTCCAGCGCATTTAGGACGTTACGTCGTTGTGGTTTCACAATTGTTCCGAAGACGGCCATGGAGGCACCTACCTCCTTAAAATCGATAGTCAGTGAGATATTATCTCTACAAACACAGTATTCATCGGAAAACACAGATGAAATGAAGCAGCGGGGCTTTTTGGTCAGAGTCGCGTTGCGCGATTTAATGTACAGCCATATCGAGCAGTTCGAGCCAACTTTTTCGGCAAGTGGCTATGAATGCACTATTGAAGGACGTGACGGTATCGGTCGAAAAGTTATGTCTGCGTGGACCCGTATCTATGATCCTGAGATGTCATCTTCTGCTACCCAAGGGTGGTACGTCGTCATTCACTTTTCAAGCAAGGGAGACTATTTCTATTCAACATTAGGCTGCGGCGCTACAGTTTATAAAGACGGCGACCTCGCTGACGTCGATCCCACGGAACTTGCAACCAGAATTCATTGGGCCCAGCAGTGTTTTGCTGGACAACCACAGCTTGCTGCTCGCTTTTCAGACGCAATCAACCTACACGGCAACCACCTTTCAGGACAGTTCGAAAAGGCAACGGCATTCGCAAAGCGTTACGATCCTGATTGCTTTGATGAGACGGAATTTTGGGATGATCTCGTCGTATTAACCAGGATGCTTATTTCAATTTACGAGTCTGAGCGCCTCGGTAAAATTCCTTTATCGGATGCTCCCGAAGTACGCGAGCATCAATCTCAACTTTCTGAGACGATACATCCAAAGAGCGGGTCCAGCCGTGGACAAGGGCGATTCCTGAGCCAAGCAGAGAAGACTGCGGTCGAATTACATGCCATGGCTACCATTCGCGCTGCTTTGGCAGAGCGTGGCTTCACCGATATCGAGGACATGTCCGCCAAAGAATCTTACGACTTCGCAGCCAAGAAGGACGGCATAGATTGGTTTGTTGAAGTAAAAGGCACTACCAGTGCTTACGCGAATTCATTCTTGCTGACGGCGAATGAACTAGCCCTTCATCAAGAAAACAAAGGACGAACAGTACTGGCGATTGTCTATGATATCGATATCAATCGGGATGGAGGTGATCCTACAGCTACCGGTGGAAGGCTCTCAATCGATATTCCTTGGGACCCCGATCAATGGGAGTTCAAGGCAACGGCCTACTCCGCATCGCGCAAGAACTTGGCTCAAACCGCTTTAGGTAAAACTACAAACTGATCGTATTCTCCGGCCAGGATTTACGATGTATAAAACTTTACGTTCGGAGTGCGCCGGTTCGGTCCAAGGTTTTTACTCGGTCCGAATCTCACCACCCCGACTGTCACAATACCCAACTGTCGTTTTAACCGACACTTATCAATCAACCGGCAGCCCCATATGTTTGGCAGAATCGTCGCCAAGCGTTTTTTCGTTGAGCTTCGGCTCGCTGTAAGTGTGAGAAAAAAATTCAGTGCCAAAAGCCATACAACGTCGCTTTCATTGATCGTCAATTCTTGACGGTCAAGTCATTCTTCGCTTGATCTCCATGCCCATGAAGTTACCATCTTGGCAAATTGGTCAAGACAGTTATCAAAATGAGCTATGCAGCGCCTCGCAAAGCAAAAATAAAAGTCGCACTAACTGCAAAAGTAATTGGCCAAGGGCACACAGTCGAATACAAAACCGGAAAAGCATGCCAAGTGCAACGCAACCCAGCACATCCTGGCATGTTCATTGTATGGTTTAGTAGAACAAACATTGCGCACATACCGGCTGAACGACTCTCCGAGACTATCGAATACGTGGACGGTAGGCCCGAAGGTTGGCAATGAAGTTTGCATTGGGGAAGATCGTCATTACTGCAGGTTGCAAGACCCATATGAAAAGCATCAACGAACAGCCGCTGATGTATCTAATGCGCCATGTCAGCGGAGATTGGGGAGATTTGGGGCGTGACGACACGCAGGCCAACGAGCAAGCAATTAATCGTCCTATCCGCATCCTGTCTCGCTATACACTGTCAGATTGGAGCAGCATCTATATCATTACGGAATCCGACCGCAGTTACACGACGATCATGTTCTGCGACGATTATTGAAGTCGTTCTAAACGACAAACCAGAGGTTTGCGGGGAATTTTCAATCCACATACTTCTGCTTCCACGTGGATCAAACGTCAGCCAGAGCGTCACCAAACAAGCCTACCGCGCTGTTTATCGTTCACTGTTAACCGTGTGCTGCGCCGCTCCATTTATCTTGGCCTTGCGGCCCGAGCAGCTCTAAGCACCGCAGGTCTCTGGTGGTCGAAGACAGCCTGAATCTGGTAACGAAGTGGCGGCGGACGAGCCGCGAGTATCTGCGAAAGCAGGTACGAGTGGCGTTGGAACGCCTGCTCTGGCGCATAAGCGGCAGCGAAGAAGCCAGAGCACCCGAAGGGGGAAAGACTTGCGAAGCAATACAAGGGAATCGAATGCCAACCACTCACAGAGCGCGCCTACCGTCAAAACGATCTCGGCAACTTTCGGGTGAGTCATTGGGATTGTTCAGCTTCCGCTTCGCTTCAGGCATCGCTTCGTAGCTTCGCACCTGCTACCGCATCTGCTCAGTTACTTGCGTTGCTTTCTAAAGCAATTAATTGGAAAAAAATCATAGAATTCTTAACTCCTCTGGCAGGACGCCAGTGAGTTACTTTGCCCCTAAGACTCTCCTCTCTATCGCCATCAACAGCACTTGCGCCTGTATCTGTTTGCGCCTAATCTTCACCGTACTTTTTCAACGGGCGTCTCTGCTGTTTTATCATCAAGCGTTAGGTTCTTGATGCAGCTCGCTAGCACAACACTAGCACTCTTACTACCAGGTAGGAAATCCGCCATTACAACGGGCCTACACGCTCTCAGAGCTATGGGCTACCAGAACATGGGTTCTGATTATAGTCAACTTACTACTCCCTGCAAAAACACGGAAATCTGTACGTTCCGCATAACGATGGAAGCTGCCTAAGCATGTATTTATAATCTGTGATTGCACACGACGTGTTAATTAATAGCTAACGTAATGAACTATTCAATCGGTAATACTGAAGCACTAGATACAAAATCAAGTTTCAATATAGTACAAGCAGCCGCACTTATTGCAGGTATCGATCCCGCATTCGTTGATGAAAACGTACATGGCGAGCTCAAGGTCAAGCGCGATTGGGACTGCCCTTGCGAGGAAACGCGGATTATCCGCACAAAGACGTTCGGTAATGAGCCCTCAGAGCTCGGTAATGTTGCACAGATTACCGACTATACGGAGGCAGCAGGAAAATTCAATCAGTGGATAGATGCGCTCTACGAAGCAATCGAATCATCTGAGCTAGCAGCTGCGATAGCCCCAAAGCCGACCCCCAAGGAACCAGCATTCTTCAACATGCCGAGATATGCGGACGTTGATGCGCCCGATCCACGCAGAACCAAGATCAAACGGCAAGACCTCGTTGATTGGTTGACCAGCAAGGGACTCGCAAGAGGCTACTTTTTTTCGAAAGAGGCTGAAGGACTTGCTGTCAACAAAGTACCTCCATACCTGCGCGAGACCGGTGATTTCATCTCTCCTAAACTGATAGCAGCAATAAGAGCATGGGAACACTTTTCTGCAAAAGGTTTAAAAACCGGCGTACACAAAGCAGTAATGACTTGGCTCGAACAAGAGAACGCAGCTGGGCGTTTGCTTGACGACGATAATCAGGCTCTTTCAAAGAGTGCCAGAGAAGCTATTGCAGCCGTAGTGAACTGGAATACAAAAGGTGGCGCGCCCAAAACCCCTGGAAACTAACCCCCCTGTTCACTCCGAACCTCCCCTCCCCTTTAACTAATTTACGTCAAAAAGGAGGGAGTTTAATCTAACGTCCCCAACTTTTGGGACGCGAATTTAATCCCTATAGTTCCGGTTGTCCGATGCGCACCGGCAAATAAATTTGAACAAATTATAGGGAGAATCCACATGGGAACCACAGTAGCAAACGTTGCAGAAACCAATCAATTTCATAAGCAGAAAGCTAAACCCAAAGTAGCGATTGTCGAGATGACGTTCGCTGATAGCCTGGAGCACGCTAAGCTAGTCCATGCACGTTCACGTACTGCGCTTTACGATTGTATTGCTGCCGTGTTCAACGCTTATGAAATCGGTTTCAAAGACAAATTACCCGAAGTGCGTGATGCAAACGCTTCAATCCTCGACAAGAACTGCAAAGACGCAGGTCTCGAAAATTTCCTGTCAAACGACATACTCCAGAAACTAGCCAAATACACATTTGGCAATGACTCGAAATTTGTAAGCAGCGTAGTGCATATTTTAAGAGTAGCAGACAAGCGCAAGTCTTCAACCGAAAGCTTCGTTAACTGGCTAACAGCAGAAGGCGGTATTCAGTCCGTACGCACAACCTATAAGAGCGACGGTACAAAAAAGGAACAGATCCCCAAAACAGAAGGTGGGGCATCTGGAAGAAAAGTGCCGGGCGAGAACACAGAAGATGTGGCGCATTACGGCGAAAAGGCGCGGGAGATTCTGCGTAACAAGGAAGCGATCTTCACCCTTTCAACAGGTATAGCGCCAATTGTTGCTCCGCTAGGCGAAGAGACGGACTGTACAGCGATTTTGCGTCAACTTGCGGATGGTAGCTTTGAAATCAAAGCAATAGTAAGTGACAAAGACTTAACCGACTCGGCATTCGTCTCGTTCGGCCGCAGCGAGATACAACAGCAATCCGTCTAATAAAAAGGCAAGTGTGTTTGCGCAAATAGCAGACACACGCCTTCACAACCATAAGGAACCCGAATGAAAGACTATACCCCAAAGACGGT
>NZ_DAIUCO010000108.1:0-16081 GCF_036846085.1 Noviherbaspirillum sp.
GCAGGCCTAAGCGGCTTCTCTGGTCCCGTCAACACGGGATCGCCGGACGCTTACGATGAAGAGGCGGAGAACAACAAACTCAAGAAGCTGCTGGCCAACTTGACTAAAGGCGCTTGGCTTGGAACTGCCGCACGCAGTCGCGCCTGGCCGCCACGGCCGCCACTTTCCATTGAGCACCTCCCGCACGGCATCGATCTCCAACAGCCGCTCACTCGATGGCAACAGCATGCTGCGCGCGCTTGCACGAATTGGCGGGCAGCACCGCCACCACGGCTACTACGGGATGATGCACAACCACCGGCGGGAGATTAACGTCAAGCGCACCTGGCGGGTCTACCACGAGGACGGCTTGGCGGAGCGCAAGCGTCGGCGCGAGAAGCTGCCGGCGCTTGAGTGCCAGCAGCTGGTTTCTGCCAGTTTCGCTACGCCGAAGAATATTGCGCCGCTGGAACCTGCCAGCCTGAATCAGGACACCTGTAGCGATTCACGCTCAAGTGCCTGGTGTACCCAGTCCACCACTGCGCCAGTGGTCTGATATCCCTGCACCAATTCCTGCAGCAGAGCGCGGACCAGGAGCACATCGTTTTGGGCAAGGGCGGCGCTCAGTGCATCTAGTCTTGCGTGAAGGTGCGGCCACGGTAGGAACTGCTCTTGGGCCTTCATGATCCTCGGATGTTGCGTAGGCTCAGGATTCTCGCCGATCAGGAGTTCCTCGTAGAGTTTCTCACCTGGACGCAGGCCGGTGATGGTGATCTCGATGTCGCCATCCGGCCGCGATTCGTCTTTGACGGTCAGGCCGGAAAGCTCGACGATGCGTCGTGCCAAGTCGATGATGCGGACTGGCTGGCCCATGTCGAGCACGAACACCTCCCCTCCAGCGGCCATGGCGCCGGCCTGGATGACCAGCTGCGCGGCTTCTGGAATGGTCATGAAATAGCGCGTGATCTCCGAATGCGTGAGTGTGATGGGTCCGCCGTTCCTGATCTGTTCGCGGAACAAAGGCACAACCGAGCCGCTCGAGCCGAGCACGTTGCCAAAGCGAACAATGGAAAAGCACGTCAGGGGCAGGACGGAATGCGAGCCGAGACGGGCTGGCACACTGTGGGCGGCAGCCAGCGCCTGCAAAACCATTTCCGCGAGCCGCTTGGTCGCTCCCATGATGTTGGTCGGCCGCACCGCCTTGTCAGTGCTGATCAAAACGAAATTGCGAACGCCGTGACGAATGGCGACCTCTGCGCAGATGCGAGTGCCCCAAACGTTGTTACGGACGCCCTCCACAGGGTTGTGCTCGACGATCGGCACATGCTTGTAAGCGGCTGCGTGGTAAACGGTATGCGGCTTCCACGTGCCGATGATTTCACTCATCCGTGCTTGGTCACACACCGAAGCAAGCAGCGGAACGATTTCGATTACGGCCGTACGGCTTTCCAGCGCGTCGGTGCCTAAGACCTCTTCAAATTGCGACGCGTCGCCCTCGGCGACCGCCGTCACTCGGGAGCGGTCCGCCCGCGCGTCAGACAACAACGCTTGCAATTCCTGGTGGACTTTATACAGAGCGAATTCACTCATGTCGACCAGCAGCAACTTCCTCGGCCCGGTCCGCATGACCTGACGGCACAATTCACTGCCGATGCTGCCGCCGGCGCCGGTCACCATGACGGTCTTCCCTTTGGTACTCAAGTTCAGCAACAATCCGTTAGGCCTGATCGCATCGCGGCCCAGAAGATCGTCGATGTCCAGTTCGCGAATGTCGCTCAGGCTCACCTTCCCGGTCGCAATATCACTCAGGCCCGGCAGTGTCCGAAGAGCGACTTTGTGCGGACTCAGATCAGCGAGGATTTCATTGCGGCGCTGGCGTGACACGGATGGAAGGGCCAGCAGGACGTCGGTCACCGAAACCTCAGCCAAAATCTCGGCTAAATCTGCAGGGTTGTATATTGGCAGGCCGTTGAGCACATGTCCGTGGAGCCTGTCGTCGTCGTCTAGGAACCCGACTACTCGCATCTCGGGGCTGTTCGCCATCGCCGAGGCCAGCTGGCGGCCCGCCACGCCGGCGCCATAAATGAGCACTTGGGACAGACTCGCTCGCCGGTGCTGTCGCTGGTAGAGGCTGCCTAGCCAGATGCGTGCGGCGGCGCGCGTTGCGCCGACGAACAACAGCAGCAGGAGCGGCTGTATCAGGCCGACGGTCCGTGGCACGCCACCGACACCATACAGCGTGAACACTGCTGAAAAAACTAGGCCATACACGAGCAGGGCGCGGACCACTGCCATCATGGCGGGAAGGCCGCTGTACCGAAAGATCGCTCTGTACAGCCCTGACCTGATAAAGGTGGGAAGCGCAACCCCTACAGAAACGAACGCGGGAAGGGCGGCTTCGCCTGTCAAGGGGACGAAATACCCCAGGCGCAGGTAGTAGGCCAGCCAGACGGTCAGAACGCACAAGCTAGCGTCGACCACGAGGACGATGCCCCGCTTGACGGGTCGGGGCAAGGTCAAGGCCGTGGCAGCGAGACGGCCGATGTTCATGATCATGTGAAACTCATCGCGGGATTCGATCGCCGGTGCCCCTGCCCATGATAGTCAGGCCAATGTACTTGAAGTAGCCACGCAGTGTGAGCCCTGCGAGCATCCTGGCGTCAAGCTCCGCGAGCAGCTGGGGAGTGGACATATCAACCTTGCTGACCTGCGCGAGGCCAGTGATTCCAGGACGGGCTGTATATACCCCGCGCTGCTCGCGCTCCGCGATCAGCACCTCTTGGCTGGACAGGCACGGACGGGGACCCACCAGGCTCATCTCACCCTTCAGTACGTTCCACAACTGCGGCAGTTCATCCAACTTGGTGCGGCGTAGGAACTTCCCGACGGGCGTGACCGCATTCGGATCGGCCAAGTGGGTCGCCACGGAATTCGTGCCCGGGCGCATGGTTCGGAACTTCACAAGCATGAACGGGACCCGGTTGCGGCCCACCCGCTGCTGCCTCAACAGCGGCACTCCGGTGTCGAACAGGCACACCACGTAGATCACCGCAAGCAAAGGAAGGAACACGACCAAGCCGACAGCAGAGAACACAATATCGAAGGCGCGGACCATCACCCTTCCTCTTGGGCCAGGCGACGCAGCCCCTCGACCATAGAGATAGGCGGCGTCCATTGCAGCAATTCGCG
Source organism: Noviherbaspirillum sp. (assembly GCF_036846085.1). Classification (NCBI taxonomy): domain Bacteria; kingdom Pseudomonadati; phylum Pseudomonadota; class Betaproteobacteria; order Burkholderiales; family Oxalobacteraceae; genus Noviherbaspirillum; species Noviherbaspirillum sp. The sequence continues at coordinate 3,169 of NZ_DAIUCO010000108.1, forward strand.
CGACTTGCCGATGTCCACCTGCAGCGAACCGAGCAGCCGCTGCGCCACCTTGCGTTTCCCGAGCACTGAAGCCGCAGTGGACAAGAGGACCACAGGCACTGGCAGGAGATTGGCAGTGCGATTGAACGCTGCGGCAATTCGCTTCAACAGCATAGCAGACGACACATCGTCTCCGTCGCTCACGAGAAAAGTCTGGTTCGCGGCAAGCTTGTGGTTCAAACAGACAATGATCAGATCGACAAGATTGTCGATCGCAACAAGACTGCGGCGGTTGTGGATCACGGCGCCCAATGGAAGTGGAAGCCCGCGCTGGACGGCCGTCACCATGCTCCGGAAATTTCCTTTCACGCCCGGCCCATACACCAGCGGCGGGCGGATGATGACCAGTTCCATGCCGGTCTGGAGCGAAACAGTTCGCAATGCAGCCTCAGCCTCTGCTTTCGATAGTCCATACGGATCGTCAGGAGCGGGAATGTCAGTCTCGGTAAAGGGCCGCCCGTCGATGGTCTGTTCGCCGTTCACCTTCACGGAACTGATGAATACAAACCTTCGCACCCCTGCCGCCGCGGCCTCTCGCGCCAACCGCAATGTGCCATCCACATTGACGGACCTGAAGGTACGAAGGCCACCTTGGTCAGAGCGCGGGACATGGACATGCGCCGCAGCATGGACGATGGCCCGTACACCTCCGAGTGCCGCGTGCCAGTTAGTTCCTGCATCAAGCCCCGACACCATTACAGCACGGTCGTATAGTGGGTTAGCAGGCAATCGGCGACGCAACACGGGAACGACCGGGATTTCAAGCCCAGTCAAACGCCGCAGAACAGCAGACCCGACGAACCCACTGGCGCCTGTAACCAATACAGTCATCGCCCCTGCTCCAGTAAGAGGTCGATCAAGCGACGGTTTACCTCGTCTGCATCAAACCACTCCTCTGCGAATCGCCGGCTCGCCGCACCCATGGACAGAATGTACTCAGGGTGCTCAATGAACCGGCACATCGCAGCGGCCAGGGCAGTAGCGTCCTGCACCGGGACAAAAAAACCGTTCACCCCATCGATCACGGTTTCGCGGCAACCGGGCACTGGAGTGGTGATCACCGCGCGGCCCATGGCCATGGCTTCCTGGGTGCTTGCCGGGACACCTTCGCGGTAGTACGACGGCAAAACAAACACGCTCGCCTGCGCCATCCAAGGAGCCACCACCACATGGCCTGGCCACTCCAGCAGCCCCTGCGCGACCCACGAGACCACGTCCCGACGTGCCAACGATCCAGGATTCTCGTCCAGGTCGCCAAGCAAAATGAAACGCGCGTGCGGATGACGCTCCTTGACGATACGCGCAGCATCGGCGTAATACTCGATGCCCTTTTCGCGCAGCAATCGTGCTGCAAGAAGGAATGTCACGGGTGCGGTAACTGGTGGCGCGACGGACCACTCCTGCAGGTCGACACCAATGGGACCCAGCAGGAATGCTTTACTTGGCGGGATCAGTCCATCCTCGACGAAATCACGCAGGTCATCAGTGTTCAGGAAAACGACTCGTTGAGCGAACTTGAACCCGACGCGGTAGAAAACCATCACCAGCCTTTTCAGCATGCGCCGCTTGAGCGGGTTCGAACCGCCGCCGGACGTAAACACGAATCCCAATCCCTCTATCATCGATATGCGGCGGGGCACGCCAGCCCACCACGCCGCAATCGCTCCAAAAATCACGGGCTTTATGAAGTAGCCCAATGTGATGTCCGGCTTCAACTGCTCCAGCAGCTTCGCCATTTTGAATGTATTGAGCGCATCCCTTATCGGGTTCATGCCGGTCCGGCTCATTGGGCAGTCGACCGGAGTTGCGCCAAGTTCCTCCACCGCTTTGCGGGTGCGCTCGTCGAAGTTCGGCGCCAAAGCCAAGACAGAGAGCCCGCGCGTCCGCAAGGCACGAATCAATGGTGCCCGGAAGTTGACCAGAGATGGCGCGTGGGTAGTGATCAAAGCGAGCGTAGTTGGCATCAGGAAGCGCGCGCTCGAAATCTCACGATCACGACACGTCGCACGAACTTAAAAAAAGAATATAAAAGTGCGGCCAACATCAGGATCGGAGAACTTCTGGTGGATGCCACGATGGCAGCAGTCTCCCCAAGCTGCATCGCCAGCAGGTTCTTGCTCAGCCCCGCATGACCGAATGCGGGCTTGCCGAGGGTCACGAGCGGGATCAGGATCACAGCTCCGCGATGCTTAGCTGACAGATAACGAAGCCAATAGTCAAGATCCTCCCCAAAGCGTTTGCGCTCATCAAACCAGATGTCCGGATCCGGGCGCATGAGCACGGTCGGAGTGATGAACCTGTTCTTAAAAAGCAAACTGCGGACCGACACATTGAGGCTCCGCTGCGGCATGCGTTGCGTATCAAATCCATCGTTCGCGCATTCGCCAGCAATGCGCACAAGCGACCCGACTATATCCAGCCGATTACTGATGAGCAACTCAAGCTGCAGGGCCATCTTATCCGGATGCCACTCATCGTCTGCATCGAGGAACGCGACATACTCAGCGCCACACATACGCATACCCTGGTTGCGCGCCGCCGCAGGACCGCGATTTTTCACAAACGCATGGACTTTCAATTTGATCGCGGCATGCTTCGCGGCGAAGTCGGCAGCCACTGCCAGTGTCCCATCCGTCGAGCCGTCATCGACCAAGCATACCTCAGTCGGCAATGCGGTCTGCCGTGTAACCGAATCGAGTGCGCGTGCGAGGGTCGCTGCCGCGTTGTAGCAGGGAATGATTACGCCATAGCGGGGGAAATCTGTCACCTGGCCGCCCGGATGTCCGCTGGAACCCGGGGGGGTGCCATCAGGGCTAAGAGAAGAAAAACCAACAGCATCTTCTGGCCGCCTTCAAAGACGACATCTTGCGACAGGATCAGTACAAGGCCGAACAGCGTGAGGAATTTGGGGCGGTCACTGCGCATCCAGAACAGTGAAGCGCCTACCAAGGCGAGAAGTGCGAAGAAACCGGCCACTCCGGCAATCCGATACACGTCAAAGAAAATGTTGTGAAAGGATCCGATGTCCTCAATGGAGCGATCGACCATCATCCCGCCCCATGGGTAAAGGTGAAAAACCCTGAGCGCAAAACCCCAGTGCTCCCATCGAGTGGACTCAACCCCTTTGTCCGTGTATTGACGAAAAATTTCCCCTATCCCGCCAAAGCTGGACGACTCGCTCGACGTGATGAGCGCGAATGCCACGAGGCACGTGGTGGCGAGGGCGACGATGGACGCAGCCCGCAGGTTGATTATCTTGTCAAGGACGACAATCCCGACAGCAACGACGAAGAACGCCCGCGACACTAAATATAGATTGATCCCGATGATCAGCAGCAACAAAATATACTTGGGTAAACCCGGTTTAAAGAAGAAGTAGACAACAAGAAAAGCGATGCACAGATAGTTGGACACGAGAGGTGATCCCAGCTCTGCAGAGCCATAGATGGGATTAAAAAGCACGCCCAGCCCTACCGAACGTCCTGCTGCGATGAACGTATATAAAGAAGAAACTAAGCCGTGGACGAGAAAGCCCATCGCGACCGCCAGCAGCAGGGCGCTGTCGTTATGCCCGGGGCGGGGGCACGGTGCGAACACAAGCATGAACACGACGGCTTGGGCGGCAATCCCTGCCGCGACGAGAAGTTTGTCCTCAGCAATGATAAGGTTCTGATAGCCGATAACATACACGAGCGCCAGCAATACGCTTGTCATGAACACGATCGAAATCCGCCGAAGGTCTATCACGCGGTTGTAAGAGAGTAGCACCCATGGCAGAAAAAAGAAGGTGGCAACCAACCACCACTTGAACGGCATTGCCGCCCAAATGAACAAATAAAGGCAGATTCGCCCAAGATCTCGTCGAGCGCTGCTTGCAGTCAACATCGTATATCGGCGTGAGGCGTTCAGATAGCCGCTCGCAGATTTGCGAAACGGTTGCGGACTCTGCAATACTGCTCCCGATTCAGCAATAACCTCGAAGCCAACTTGATAACTTGCACGTCCGCGGGGAAAATGCCGCAAGTCTTCAGCGACAATTCGATTGCTTCGGAGCGGGTTATGTCCGCATAGGGGAGGACCGAGAACAGAAACCGCCGGAGTTCGCCGCCGAGACCGCAGCGGATATAGTCCGGGCCACTTTGAACCAACAGGTCGGCGAAGTCCCGGCCAGAGGCTCGCGAATCACCAAGAGGTGCGCCTTCCCCGCGAAGGCGGAAGGCCCAGTAGTCGCCGAGGGTAGCCAGCGTTCCGTCAATCTGCTCCAGTCGGTGCACATGAGACACCTGCCCCTGATGGACCCGGTACCGCAGTAGCGTTTCGGGCACATTACCAAACCGAACACCAGACATTGCCATCCGGCACCACAGTTCCAAGTCTTCGTAATGTAACGCATGCCTCGAATACGGGAACTGCTTGAAGATAGCCGCCCGTCCGAAGACTGTAGGGTGGGCAAACGGAGTTCCAAGCGTTAGTGCCAATTTAATGCTGTCGTCCTGTTCTGGATAGAACCTGACCTGCTGCGCCTCCCCGAACTGTTCCACACCCGTACCGCAGAGGTCGATATCGTGTGACCGGATATACCGTAGCTGGTGCATCAGCCTCTCTGGCGCAGAAACGTCGTCGGCGTCCATTCTCGCGATAAACCCGCCCGTGGCCAGCTGGACGGCCTCGTTTAGTGAAGCCACAAGCCCTCGGTTGGGCCGGGAGACGATCACCACCCGCGAGTCCGATGCGGCGATATCCTGCAAGATTGCAGGCGTCCGATCGGTCGAGCCATCGTCGATGACAATTAGTTCGAGGTTCTCGTGCGTTTGAACCAGAATGCTGCGTGCAGCCTCGGAGATGAACGGCCCTGCGTTATGTGCCGGAAGAATGACCGAGATTTTCTCGTTCATCGATGTACTCTGATCATCAAAGATTCCTTATGCACTGCGGGTAGGATTTTTCGGGAGCCTGAGCCAATTCTGTGGAACGAGATCCGACGCGTCGATCAATGTGTCGTCGAACCATGGCTGGGGGGAAATCACGATCTTTTCGTCTGCTGGATGACTCAACCACGCGCCCCACCAACTAAATGAGCTATTGGCGATGATGTGGTGCTTGCACGAGCTCATGAGCCTCATATCATTGTAGCTCGCCGTCCCTGCGTTATTGCATACAAACTCATGAGGGAAGTCAAAACGGATGTTTTCCCGGGCCCACCGAACGTCATCTGAAAAGATAAAAAACACGGGTTCCGCCACGCGCTCTGCGACAAAGTCAATAGAAGACCTGTAATAAGCCTCAGTGCATATGCCGTGCTTTGCCAGTGTGGCAGGGTTTTTGACGTAGTCATTGCGGCGGATGTGCACACTCACAGAATCAACGTTATTGATTTTGTCGATCCACACGGCGTTATCTTCGCTCAAGGGCTGCTTGAACCGGAAGTACCGTCGTAGTGGTCCGCAAAGATCCGAGAAGTACTTCGGACTCTGCCAATATCCGAAAAGGAAACAGTTGTCGGTCAGCTCGGTATACCCTGGCCAATACCGGAAGGACGGCTCCATGATGAACCTGTTACCGCGAAAAAACCGGAAAGGCTTCCGGGGCAGAAGCTGACCATACGCAAGTTCGGTTCGCCATCCAAGCACATCGCGAATATCCGCTCGTGTGGCCAAAGGATCGGGACAGTCGAATATGCGGTGCAGTTCAAACCCATTATGCAGCTTGTATCCTGCGAACGACTCAATGAATAGGCGAAGCTGGCCCCCCGTACGCAACGCGAGCGCCTTGCCCGCCGCGTACTGGAACATCTGATTCCCAAGCCCGCCCGAAAGGTTCACGATGATCAAATTCACGCGCTCCTCAACCGGACGGCGAGCAGTCTCGCCAACCCGGCGTTCTTCCACAAGAGTGCGCCGGCGGTCACCGCACTGAGTACGCCGACGTTCACCAGTACTGCGAGCGCCTCGAACTTGCCGGCGGGCGTAATCGGCATGCTCAACGTCCAATAGGCGGACAAGGCCAGCAGGAGCATCGCGGCAATCCAGCGTCCCGCATCCGGGCGCAGTGCCAGGATCTTGAGCATGGCGAACGCGATCAGACATAGCGTGATGACCCCGGCGCAGGCGATCATCAAGGTCGCTTGCATTATCGTGGCCCGAAAGTAAATCCCGCAAACCAATCCGACGGTCAAGACCGCCGCGCCAGCGCTATAAGGCAACATCAGCACGGGCATCCTGCGCTCGGCCTGGGCCGCTGTCGCGATCAGGTTCCCCAAGGCGCGGCAACACTCGATCACCGTTCCGATCAGGACCCAGAACACGACGCCAGAATACTTGGGATCGACTAGGAGTAAGACCAGGGAAGGCGCAGCCAACATTGCGGCAGACGCAAGAACCAGGTAGACAGGCACGAGTGTGTTCACGAGGTCAGAATACGCGATCCCCCTGTCGGTAACGCCGGCGCCCGAAATTCGGCGGTAGAACATCGGGAAGAGGAACTGCATTGCCTGCGATTCGGCGAGCGCCCACAACTGCGACGCGACCATGAGGCCGACCGCGACATACCCGAGTGCACTCAGCCCCCAGTGGAATTCAAGCATGATCCGGTGACCCGAAAACAACCACCACATGCAGCCGGTCGCAAACGCCAGCGGTAGGACGTACCCGGACAATGCGCCGGGCTCCAGCAGCGTCCATTGCCCTGTGCGGGACGGCGGCAGCGCCCGCCGTGCTGCATAGCCCGAGCCGATCGCTCCGGCTGCCATTCCCAGCGCTTGGCCCGCGAACCAGGCGGTACCACCCCCGATCCAAGTCGCAAGGAAGTAAGAACTCCCAAGACCCAGCAGCGCGGTAGCAACACTCCAGGCAGCAGCCTCCCGGCGATGGCCAAGCATATTGAGAAGCGAAACCGAGGTTGCGTTCCAGGTAGCAGCGACGACCATCACCAAGACGCTGCATGCAACGAACGAGCGCTCCCACCCGGTGAGCGGCTGGCGCAGTGCCCACGCTGTGGTGGCCGCAGCACCCACGAAGGCAGCGAAGAAAACCCAGCGGCGATACCGTCGCAACCGCACCAGAAGGGTTCGATCATCAGCCCAGGCGTGCGTATGACGATTGATGTACTGCCCAACTGGATTGATCAGAAACAGGCCGCAAAATACCTGGAAGGTCACCAGCATGGCCAGCAAGCCGTACTCGCCGGGAGAGAGAAGCGAGGTCGAAAGCCTGACCGCTGCGAGCGCGACGACAGCGGCCACGAGCCGGGCTGACGCAACCCAGACGAAGTCACTGGCGAGCCTGCCGACCTGACTGGTCACTGGCTTCTGCAGGGTTGCGTCAGCCTGTTCGGAAGTGCGCAATTCAAGCTCCGCCGACTAGATGCTCGCCAACGAGTGCATTGCTTCGGTGATCGGATAGTGCTGGTTGCCAACAAACAGTCCATGGCTGTGGATGCGATCGGCATTGGCGAGGTCTCCCACGATGTCCGCATCAAAGTACTTCATGACTTCATTCCGCGCGAAATTACCCGCGACGATGGGCCTGCATTCAAAGCCTAAAGTGGTCAGCTTCTCGAGCAACCGGGAACGGCTCAGGTCCGACTCCGGGCGGATCACCAGGCTGAAGCCAAACCAGCTACTCTTGCCGATCTCCTGCTGAATCAGGAGCTCAGGATGTCCCGTCATCCGCGCCTGCAGCAAAGCAGCATTGCGCCGACGTTCGGACACGAACTTGGGAAGCTTTTTCAACTGCTCCACCCCCAGGGCACCGGAGAGTTCGAGCGGGCGGAGGTTGTATCCTGGGAGAACGAAGCGAAAGGACTCGGAAAACGGGTCATCGCTCTTCTCTCCGCATACGTGATTGAGCTTTGGGAGGTTCCGTGTCCAGCCGTGGGCCCTCAATGAAAGCATGATATGGAAGAGCTCTTCGTCATCCGTGACCGTCAAGCCCCCTTCCATGGTCGAAATGTGGTGGGAGAAGAACGAGCTGAAACTACCCATGACGCCGAAGGTGCCAGCCTTCTTCCCGTTAAATTCAGCCCCGAGCGATTCGCAGTTATCCTCCACGATGCGGATGTCTCGTCCGGCGGTGATCTTCGCAATCCGGCCGAAATCGTTGGGGTTGCCGAGCAGATTCACCGCCATGATCAGACGGGTCTTGTCGGTGATTGCCGCGGCGAGCTGGTCTAGGTCATAGTTCAGCGTTTCCAAGTCCACATCCACGAAGCGCATTCTGAGGCCGTATTGGTGGAGCGGGTAGTACGTGGTGCTCCAGGAGACCGCGGGCACGATGACCTCGTCACCAGGCATCAAGCGGTTTTCCTTTGTGAAGCACAATGCCGCCACCATCAACAGATTCGCGGACGAACCCGAGTTCGACATGACTGCGAACTTGCTCCCGATATACTCAGCAAAGGCCCGCTCGAAGGCACTCACCTCTTTTCCCATGGTGAACATGCCCGACGAGATGACTCGTTGCATCGAAGCGAGCTCTTCCTCGCCCCAGGTTGCCGTTGCCAGAGGGTACTTAAAATTCACGCGACTATCTCCTCGAGATAATATTGGTATGTCTTTTCAATGCCTGTGACGAGATCCGTGCCTGGAGTCCATCCCCATTCCTTCTGCCTGCACACATCGACAAGCTTGCGAGCCATTCCAGTCGGGCGGTCTAGGTTATGGACGAATCGGCCTCTGTAACCGATCACATCAGCCGCCACGCGGTAGTACTCGTTAATAAAATAATCTCTGCCCAGTCCGACATTCATGAGTAGCGGCAAATCGTCAAACCGGCGACTCGCTTCCACCAGCACATCGGCAACGTCCCCTGAGTACATGAATTCTCGACGTGCCATTCCGTCACCCCAAATCTCGACTTCGTCAAGACCTTGGGTCTTGGCTAAGTGCACCTTGTGAATGATGGCAGGCACGAGATGTGAATGCTGAGGGTCGAACTTGTCGTACCGCCCGTACAGATTGCATGGGATGAGCGTCTTGTATCGGTAGTCACCATCTTCCCGAGAGACATACTCGCACAGCCTGGCCGTTACGACCTTCGCTAGGGCGTATCCCTCGTTCGTGGGCTCAAGTTCCCCGGTCAAAACCATCTCCTCGCGCAGCGCGTCGCGGCGGTTTCGCGGGTACATGCACGAACTTCCGAGATTGATCAGCCGCCGCACGCCGGCCCTACGGGCTGCCCAGACCACGTTCCTCCCAATGTCAAGGTTTTCCAGCAGGAAACTGACCGGCTCGCGGATGTTGGCCTGGATACCGCCGACCTTTCCAGCGGCATGAATCACGAGATCAGGTTTGTGCTCATCGAAAAAATGCTGGACCTGATCGAAGTTGCGCAAGTCGAGTTCAGCCCTGGTGGGCGCGATGACTTCGAAATCACCTATTGACGGATGCTCAAGGACATTCTGTCCGACCATCCCACGCCCACCCGTGAGCAAGATGCGCTGACTTGGCATTGTTTATCATTCCTGCGGATCGGCAAACCGATAACCGTGCTTCTTCACGAGTTCGTCCCGCTGAGCGGCTTTCAAGTCCTCGCGGACCATCTCCGATACCAGCTCATTAAACCCGATCTTGGGGACCCAACCCAGCTTATCCTTCGCTTTGGTCGCGTCACCGAGCAGGCTTTCGACTTCCGTCGGCCGGAAATAACGTGGATCTACCGCCACGATGCACTTGCCGGACCCGTCATAGCCCTTCTCGTCGATGCCTTCGCCGCGCCAGTTGATCGGAATCTCCAGTTCCTTTGCCGCAGCGTCCACGAAATCACGCACGCTATATTGAACTCCAGTGGCTATCACGAAGTCTTCGGGCGTCTCCTGCTGCAGCATGAGCCACTGCATTTCGACGTAGTCCTTGGCATGGCCCCAGTCCCTGAGTGCACTCAGGTTCCCCAAATAAAGGCATTCTTGCAGGCCTAGCTTGATGCGCGCGAGCGCTCGCGTGATTTTGCGCGTTACGAACGTTTCACCTCGAACCGGGCTCTCGTGATTGAACAAGATTCCATTACAGGCGTACATGCCATAAGCCTCACGATAATTAATCGTGATCCAATAAGCGTAAAGCTTCGCCACCGCATAGGGGCTACGCGGGTAGAAAGGCGTCGTTTCCTTTTGCGGCGTCTCTTGCACAAGCCCGTAAAGCTCTGATGTCGATGCCTGGTAAAAACGCGTACTCCTCGTCAGGCCGAGCACTCGGATTGCTTCTAGAATCCGCAGTGCTCCCAGCGCATCCGAGTTAGCCGTATACTCAGGTTCTTCAAACGACACTGCGACGTGGCTTTGTGCCGCGAGGTTGTATATTTCGTCGGGCCTAACCTTCTGTATTATGTGCATAAGACTGGACGAATCCGTCATGTCACCGTGGTGCAAAAAGAACGAAACGCCTTTCTCGTGGACGTCGCGAAACAGATGATCGATGCGTGCAGTATTGAACAAAGAACTGCGGCGCTTGATCCCGTGGACTTCATACCCTTTCTTGAGAAGCATCTCAGCGAGATAGGCGCCGTCTTGGCCTGTTACACCCGTAATCAACGCTTTTTTTACCATTTCGATCTTTCGGTTCTCCCATGAAACATTACTTGTCGCGCTCGACGCCCGAAACTGCACTGGCGGCACCCAGGGGCAAAGCGGTCAACTTCGGCCGGCCCCGCGCGTTTGGCAGCCCCGCTGGTCGCGGTAAACTCCGTTGTTTAAGCAGCGCACGTCAAACGAGAGTCGAACCCGCGCCATGAGCGGCACGTCATCATACCGCCAGTTGAAGGCCAGCCTCGTGTACCCCCAGGCAGAGGCGAACCTCTGCTTCGATGCGAGCAGCCCTGACAATCGTGACGGGAGCTTTGCGCCACTCATAGCGCTGAGAAAGCTTTTAGGGTCGCACGGTATCGAGCTGAACACCGCCGATTTGAACGCAGAAGGTGAAGTCGCTTTTGAATTGCACCTCAATGCCCACGCAACACAGACCCCGTCGCCATGTTACCTGTTGTCGCTTGAGACGCCTCTCATTCATCCTCCGAACGGTGATCCAAAAAATTGGCGGAAGTACCGGCGCATATTCACCTGGGACGATACTGCCATTGACAACGTCAAGTTTGTCAAGATCAATTTTCCAAACACACTAGCCATACCTGATGTGGATGGATTCCGGTACCGCGACCGGTTTTGCTGCATTATTGCCGGGAACAAATCTTCTGCTGTTATTGACGACCGCGAGTTGTATAGCGAGCGCGTGCAGGTAATCCGCTGGTTTGAACGAAATGCCCCGTCTGACTTCGACCTTTACGGTACCGACTGGGACCTGCCTCCAGCTTTTCCGGGGCGCATAGGTCGGGTCATGGAAAAGGCTTCGCGACTCAGGAACAGATATATGCCTTTAGGCCGCCCATTTCCGTCGTACCGCGGACGTGTAACCGCAAAAAAAACCGTCCTGTCCGCAACTCGGTTTTCGTTTTGCTATGAGAATGTACAGCGGCTAAGCGGCTACGTCACCGAAAAAATTTTCGATTGCTTCTTTTCGGGTTGCGTACCCGTTTACTTGGGTGCCGACAACATCGCTGACCATGTACCCGCGGACTGCTTCGTCGACAGGCGCAATTTCTCCGACATTGCCGACACCTATAGGTACTTGAAGGCAATGGAAGAGCCGACATTCCGCGGCTTCCAGGAGAGGATCGCGAGCTTTCTCGCGAGCGATGCTGCGCGCCCTTTCAGCACAGCCACCTTCGCCCAAACGATTGTGGATCGAATAATCGGCGATCTTCAAGCCGACGGACTTATCAGCCCTCCTCAATCGGGGCGGCAGAACTTCACAACATGTTAAAATCGATCCTATTTTCCGCAAAGCGCCGGATAAGCGTATTATATCGCCGGGAGATTCTCCGCGATGAGCACTTGCTGGAAGTCAAACGATGGTTTCGTGATCGGGGTGACGACACACATCGCATGAACTACCCGCTCACCCCAGAAAGCGTGGTTGTTGATCTCGGAGGGTATGTCGGCGACTTTGCCTGGGAGATTCACTCCAAATATGGCAGTAGGATCCACATCTTTGAACCAATTCCAGCTTTCTATGAACGGTGCGTGGCCCGCTTTCAAGGAAATGCGAAGGTTTTTTCACACTGCTACGGCCTCGGCGCTTCAGACGGCGCGTTCGAGATAAGTGATGCTGCTGATGCATCGAGCCTGTTCGCAAAGGATGGCGGGCTGACCCAAACCGTACGGGTGCGCTCTGTCATCGATAGTTTTGAGGAACTCGGCATCAGTCACATTGACCTGCTCAAAATCAATATCGAAGGCGGTGAGTACGAGGTGCTTCCCGCGCTGATCGCAAGTGGGTGGACGACGAGGGTGAAAAATTTTCAGGTGCAGTTCCATAAGATCGACGACCGCTCCGAGCAGGCGAGGAATTCCATCCGTACCAAACTCGCCGAAACTCATGAACAAACCTACTGCTACAAGTTCGTCTGGGAGAACTGGCGTCGCAGGGAAGCAGGCTAGATGTTGTTTCAATAGATTGTTCACTCGCACAGGTCTGGAAAACTGGAGTTACCGACGCTTGAGAGTGGAAAGTCGGCGAGCACTCGCTGGTCTTCTCAACGCTGCGGTGGACCACCGTGGCGATGCGTCGCATGGGCATGCCTTTTTGGGAATAACTAACTCAACAGCTCTCTGTGCTGCCTTTCACGGCAGAACCAGGTTGCGCCCGCCTTTATTAGTGGTTGCGGACTACAAAAGGCTTGGCTGATCTGGCGACACTCCACCCATGACCATCTTCGACGCCCTCCGCCGCAGCCACGCCACCCAACGCCAGCTCTCCTCCCGCCTCCTCGCAGCCGACGACGGCAAGGGCGACGGTGAGCGCTGGGCCAGCGGCGCGGCGGATGTA
>NZ_DAIUCO010000109.1:0-16015 GCF_036846085.1 Noviherbaspirillum sp.
GAGTATCCTGGTGATGCGGATCGATCCGTTCCTGCGCATGTCCAGCGGCGGCGCGGTGGCCGCCAGCGCCGCCATGACGGTTTGCTCGTCCATGCGGGTGCGCGAAGCGAGGTTGGCCCCTTCGCGTGACATGGCGACGAGGATGGCATTGGCCTGCAACACGCGGGCAAGGTCCACCACCGGAAAGGCAAGCAGGAGCAGGAGAGGCAGGCACAGCAGGAACTCCACGGCCGCGCCGCCGCGCGCACTGTCGGGTCGACGTTTCATGGGAATGCCTCGTTGCGCATGGTTGCGGCGACCGAGAAGGTGTACTTCCCGTCCTTGAAGAAAGGCTGGACCAGCGGGGTCATCAGCGGCCAGACGCAGTCGAGGCGAAGCACCATGATCTGTCCCGCCGCGCCGAACATGCCCGCGGTGTATTTCGACGGATCGCCATAGCCGATGCCGTTGATCCGGGGCTGCACCCGGTCGTACAGTCCCATCGAACTGTCCTTGATCCGCTCGACCACCGCGAGATGGCGCTGCCGGTTGCGGACGGACGGATCGGCGTCGTCCTGGCCGGTGACCGCATAGCGCGCGCCTTCCCTGACCGCGTGCTGCATGGTGAGGTTGACCCAGAACAGCACGCACAGATCGATGATGGCAAACAGCAGGAAGAACAGCAGCGGGGCGACGATGGCAAATTCGACCGCCGATGATCCGCGCTCCAGGCTTCCTCCGCCATAGCCCCGCCGAAAGCGTTCTAGCGGACGCATTTCTGTACCCCTGCCTCCGCTGCCGCTTTCGCGCCACTCGCGCATCCGGTTCCGTTGCCGGCCTGGGCAATCTTGCCGCCGTTCCAGTTCGCAAGCTGGGTACCCTGCACGGCGGTTTTGCCCAGCACGAGGCGCAGGTCGAATTGATGCAGCGCGCCGCGCCTGTGCGTGTCTTTCGCCACAGCCGGCGGCTTGTCGAAACTGCGGCTCAGAGTCAACGCTTCCTCACGAAATCCGTCCCGGTACAGGATCACGGTACGGCGCTGGCTGTACGGCCTGAGTCCGGCCACGCGTGTCACCGTCATGCCGCTGCCGGCCAGGATGTCGGCGACGCTCTTCGCCAGTGCGGCATTGCGCGTGCCATTGCCGATCTCGATGCGGACCTTCCGGCTGATGGCCAATGCGGACCTTTCCGTTCCTTCGGCAATGTCCTGTGCCGCCATGGCCGGCCTTGCGGATACGGGCGCCGGCGCCGCCGGGACCGATGCGGCAGGCGCGGCAACCAGGGCCGCCGGGTTGGCAGTAACCGGCGGCACCGTTACCGGGACGACGCCGCTTGCGCCGGAAGTACCCGATTCGCTGCTGGCCGCATCCGGCAACGGCGCATTCGGTCCCATGGCGCTGCTGAACATCTGGTATGCCTGGTCGAGGTTCGCGTTCGCCTTTTGGTTGCCGGGTTCGAGTGCGATGGCTGTCTTCAGGGCGGAAATGGCGCCGATGAAGTCTTTCTTCAGCAGGTAGGTATAGCCGAGATTGTTGTGCACGTACGAAAGCCTGGGCTGGTGCCGCAGGGCCTCATGCAGCTCCGCCAGCGCCTCGTCGAGCCGGCTCTGTCCGGCAAGGATGGTCGCGAGCGCATTGCGTGCGTCGGCATGCGCCGGCTCCTTGGCAATCGCGCTGCGATAGGCGGAGGCGGCATCGTCGAGCCGGTTCTGCGCATGGTAGTGGCGCCCCAGTCTGTAGAGGTTGTCGGCACTGGCGTCGGAATGCTCGACGCTGTACACCGGCTCGATACGCATTGCGCTATCGCCGCCCTGATTGGCTCGGGCATCAAGCGCGATGGAAATGCTACAGGCCAGCGGCAACATGGGCAGCAGGATGTGTGTCTTTTTCATGTGAATCTCCCTGGTCGTATTGGATGGAACAACAAGATTTACTGCCCGCCGAGCGACGGCAACAACACCCGGTAAATTTGCAGGATCGCCGGGCCCAGCATGATCAGCATGAGAGCGGGGAAGATGCAGAAGATCAGCGGCATCAGCAGCTTCAGCGATACCTTCGCCGCCGCCTCCTCCGCGATGCGGCGGCGCTTGATGCGCAGATGCTCCGCATGCACCCGCAGCGAGTCGCCGATGCTGGTGCCGAACTGCTCGGCCTGGATCAGCATCGTGACCAGCGTGTCGATGTCGCCCACGCCGGTACGTGTGGCGAGATTGCGCAATGCCTTTTCCTTGCCGCCTCCGGCACCCAGCTCCAGCGTCACCATGTGCAGTTCACCGCTGATGGCCGGCGAGGTCGCGGCGGCTTCCTGCGCCACGCGATTGATCGCCGCGTCCACCGACAGGCCGGCCTCGATGCAGACCGTCATTAGGTCCAGCACGTCGGGGAAATTCTCGAAGATGTCGCGCTGGCGCCGGCGGATGATTGCGGCAAGCACGGCATTCGGCAGGTAGAAGCCGATGGCCGCGGCCGTCAGCAAGGCGAACATCAGCATGGCGGCAGGCAGCTTGGCGCCGGACACGGTGACGGCCGGCAGGAGCAGCGCGGGCAGGGCGACCGCCAGCGCGGTCTTTGCCGCGAAGTAGATGGTCGCTGCCTTGCCGCCGCGATAGCCGGCATGCATGAATCGAATGCGCAGCGAGGATTTTTCCCACCCCTGGTCGGGTATCGCGAGGCGGGCCAGCGGGCCGGAAATTTTCTCGATTCGTGCGCTCCAGTCGCCCGCCGTGCCGGACACCGGCGCAGGCGACGCCGGCGTCAGCTTCATGCGCCGCCGGCCCGCGTCAGGCATGAGATTGCGCATCAGCAGCATCGATAGTCCGAAGACGGCGGCGAACAGGATCGCCAGATACAGGGTGGCGTTGGCAATCATGGTGTGTCTCCTCTCGTTTAAACCCGGATCCGGATGACGTTCCTCATCCAGAAGATGCCCAGCACCATCAGGACCAGCACGCCGCCGAGCAATTGCCGGCCGGCCGGATCTTCCCAAAGGGTCTTCATGAAGCCGGGATTGACCATATGCAGCACGGCCCCTAGCAGGAATGGCAGCAGTCCGAGTATCCATGCCGACAGGCGGCCTTCCGCCGAATACACCTGCACCTGGGCGAACAGCTTGAAGCGTTCGCGGATGATGGTGGCGATGGTGTCGAGCAGTTCGGCCAGGTTGCCGCCGGTCTCGCGCTGGATCAGCACGGCGACGACGAAGAAGGCGACATCGCTGCCGGGAACGCGGGCGGACAGGTTGTTCAGCGCCTCGCGCAGCGCCACGCCGTACTGGACTTCGTTGAAGACGATCCGGAACTCGGCGTTGATGGGTTCGGGCATTTCATCGCAGACCATCTTGATGCAGGAAGGCAGCGCATGGCCTGCACGCAGGGCGCGACTCATGAGTTCCAGCGCTTCGGGAAGCTGCTGTTCCAGGCGTGCCAGGCGGCGGTGTTTTTTGCCGGCGACCAAAAACAGGGGAATCGCCGAGGCAGCAACCGCCGCCGGCAAGGCGATCAGGAACGGCACGCCAATTGTCACCAGCACTGCCAGCACGGCGAGGCTGCAAGCCGATGTCAGCGCGAGGAACTGCGCCACGTTCATGCCGCCGCCCGATTGCAGCAGCAGCCTGTCCAGCCGCTGCGCCGGCCGCAGCCGCTGCAGCAGGCGATGCAGCAGCGGCTGCTCGCTGAAGACACGGCGGCGCTGGATCGAAATCACGGGCTGGTCCGCCCCTTCGTCGCCCGCGATATTGCGCAGCCTGCGGGCGATACGCCGTGCGTCGGCGCCGCGGGTGGAGTTCCATAGTATGCCGATGCCTTCCACCAGCAGCGCGACGGCGACGAAGATGGCGAGTGCGGTGGCGAGATAGAGATAGTCCATGGCGTCCTCGATCAGGAATGGATGTCGTACAGCCGGGTCGGGTCGAACAGGCTTTCCGGTATGTCTATGCCATGCGCGTGCAGCCGGTCGCAGCAGCGCGGGCGGGCGCCGGTCGCGCGGAACTGGCCTTGCACCGTGCCGTCGGCGGCGACGCCGGTCTGCCGGAAGGTGAAGATCTCCTGCATGGTGACCACTTCGCCTTCCATGCCGGTGACTTCCTGGATGCTGACGATGCGGCGCCTGCCGTCGGACATGCGCGCGATCTGCGCCACGATCGCGATGGCGGAAGAGATCTGCTGGCGGGTGGTCTTCGGCGGCAGGTGCAGGCCGGCCGTGCTGATCATGTTTTCCAGTCGCATCAGCGCATCGCGTGGCGAGTTGGCGTGGATGGTGGCAAGCGACCCTTCGTGGCCGCTGTTCATCGCCTGCATCATGTCGACCGCTTCGATGCCGCGCACTTCGCCGACGATGATGCGGTCGGGACGCATGCGCAGCGCATTCTTCACCAATGCGCGCTGCGATATCTCGCCCTTGCCTTCGATGTTGGCCGGCCGCGATTCGAGGCGCACGACATGGGGTTGCTGCAGCCGCAGTTCGGCCGTGTCCTCAATGGTGACTACCCGCTCGCCCGCGCCGATGAAGCCCGACAGGATATTCAGCAGGGTGGTCTTGCCGCCGCCGGTGCCGCCGGAAATCATCATGTTCAGCTTTGCCCTGACCGCGCCTTCGAGGAACTGCGCCATCGGCGGCGTGACGGTCTGGAACCGCAGGAAATCATCCATCGTCAGCGGCTTCACAGAGAAGCGGCGGATCGACATGATGGGACCGTCGATGGCCAGCGGCGGAATGATCACGTTGATGCGGGAACCGTCCGGCAGCCGGGCGTCCACCATCGGACTGGCCTCGTCGACACGACGGCCGACGCCGGATACGATCTTGTCGATGATTTTCATCAGGTGAGCGTTGTCGTTGAAGCAGACATCGGTCGCTTCGAGCTTGCCGTTGCGCTCGACGTACACATGCCGGTGCGTATTGATCAGGATGTCGGACACGGTGGGATCGGCCATCAGCAGCTCCAGCGGTCCGAATCCCAGCATCTCGTGCAGGATGTCGCGCACCAGGGTCTTGCGCTCGGCATCGTTGACGACCACGCTGCCGGTGCTGAGGACTTCCTCGACCAGCTGGGTCAATTCATCCTTGCGCTGGTGCTGCGGCAACATCTCCATCGCCTTGAGATCGATGCGTTCGAGCAGGGTAACGTGGGTGCGCTGCTTGAGCTCGCGGTAGGCGGTGGTGCCGCCGGTCCGCGCAGCCGGGCGCGGCAGGTCTTCGGCGGCGTTCACGCCATTGATGCTGCACGTGCCGTGGGTGTCGTGGCTGGTAACCAGTCTTTCGCGTAATGACATGTTGATCTCCGTTGTCGTAGTCCGCTTGCTGCAGTGCTGTTGCGTTGCTGTCCCGTTATGCCGTGGCCTTCTTCAGCCTGGCGCCGCAAATGCGCAGGCTCATGCGCATCTGCGCCCGTGCGAGCCAGCTCTCGCAGACCGTCTCCTGCCTGCCCTGCAGATGCGCGCACCATTCCTGCAGCGATGCCGATATCGGGCTTCCGCTCGCCAGCACGGTGACGGGCACGCCCTGGTCCAGCGATGCGGCGGCGGTTTCATAGTGATTCGGAATCGTCCGGGCTACCTTCGCGCCGATGACCGCCTCGGTTTCCTTCAGCGGCAGGTCGCTTCCCTTGTGGTAGCGATTCAGCACCGGCTGCACTTTATGTTGCGGGTAATCGAGGTTGCGGAAGATGTCCAGCATGTGCTTCGCGCCTCGCACGAACGGCAACGTGCCTTGCAGCACGGGATAGATGATGTCGGCATGGTCGAGCGCGCGTATGGTCGGCGCATCAAGTACGCGGTCGAGGTCGAGAATCACGTAGTCGTGCCGGCTGCGCGCGATGCGCAGCAGTGCATCGATATGGTCCGGCTTCACTTCCAGGCCGTGCGCCGGGTCCTCCGGCCCGGCAAGTACGGCGAGGCCGGGGACGACGCTGGCCATGCTGGAGGCGAGGAAGGCAGCGTCGAGCCGGTGCATGTCGCGCACCACGGCGGCCAGATTGGCGGCCGGTTTCTGTTCCGTCAGCGCGGCAAGCGCATCGCCGAACTGCAGGTTGAAATCGAATAGCGCAACCTTGGCGTCGCCGCCGGCCGCCAGCGCATAGGCGAGGTTGGCCGCGAGGAAGGTGGCGCCGCTGCCGCCTTTGCAGGACACGAAGGCAAGCACCTTGCCGTTGCAGGTTTCCGAAAGGCCCGCCTTGAAGCTGATGCGGTCGATGGCGGCTTCCAATGCGATCGGATTGACCGGCGCATCGAGTACCTCGCGCACGCCGAGGCGCATTGCCTGCACCAGCAGTTCGGTCGATTGCTGCTTGCACAGCACCAGGAAGTTCATGTCCGGATGGCGCCGGCCGATACGCTCCAGCGGCGCAATCTCTTCGATGCCGCCGGTGACGCAATCGACGATCAGGATATCCGCGGCCAGGTCTTCTGTCAGCGCACCGAGGCGCTTGAGGTCACCTTCGATGACAGAGATGCGTGCGCCCGCGGACATCCTGCGGAGTGCATGCTCGATGATGCCGAGATGCCCCTTGTCCGGCGACACTACCGCGATGCGCGAGTCGTTCATATTGTCTCCTGATTCGAGGGCAAGTTATTGGCTGACACCGATGGTGAACACGTTCTGGTGCGGCGTCGGGGCGCTGAAGGATTTCTGGTAAAGGCCGATCGCATCCTGCGCGGCCCGTCCGTCCATCGCGGGATGGTCGGTTCGCGCGGAGGCGTGGTGGTCGATGATCTGGTGCGCCTTCAATGCGTTGAGGCTGGAACCGAAGCTGTCGTCCAGGGCCGTCGGCATCGGAGTGCAGCCGGCAAACAAGGCGGCGACGGCGAGGGCGGCGCCTGCGGCCAGGATCGTGGATGGCGTGAATGAGGTTGTCATGATCGCTCCTGTTAGTTGATCTGGAATCCGGACGCGGCGAGCGGTGCCGGTGTGCCGCTTTCGGTCACAGGCTGTTGTGCCTGTGGCGCCTCGGGCGAATGCGGGGGCTGTGGTGTCTGTGGTGTCTGTGGCGCCGTTCCCTCAAGCTTGCCGTCGAGGAAAAACTCCTTGCGGCTTGGTTCGACGAACTTGTCGGTGGGCAGCGGGTAGGATTGCGGCAGGGGCTTCACCAGGCGCGGTGTGACGATGAAGACCAGCTCGGTCTTGTCGGTCTGGAAGTCGGTGCTGCGGAACAGGGCGCCAAGCACCGGCAGGTCGCCGATCACCGGCAGCGCCTTGATGCTTTCGGTGACGTTGTTCCTGATCAGTCCACCGATCACGAAGCTCTGTCCGTCGAACAGTTGCACGGTGGTCGATGCCCTGCGGGTGGTGATGAGCGGAAGAACCGCATTGCCGCCGGTGCCGCTGGACGAGATGCCGACGCCTTCCCGGGACAGCTCCGACACCTCGGGCGCGACCTTGAGGTTGATGCGTCCGCCATCCAGCACGGTGGGCGTGAACCGCAACCCGACGCCGAATTCCTTTTCCTCCAGGCTGATCCTGCCGTTGGCATCCTGCGAGACCGGGATGAAGATGCGGCCGCCGGCGAGAAAGCTCCCGTCCTGTCCGCTGATGGCCATCACGGTCGGCTCGGCCAGGATCTTGACGAGGCCGTTCTTGCGCTCCGCATCCAGCAGCAGGGAATCGTTGCCGCCGGGCTTCTGGACCTGCAAGGAGGCGCCGGCCTGCGTGGCGAAGTTCGACAGCAGGCTGAAGGCAATGCTTCCCTTGCCACCCACTGCCGACACATTGACGCCAAGCTTCTCCAGCAGCGTCTTCGATATCTCCGCCACCTTTACTTCCAGCATCACCTGCTGCGGTGCGCTTACCGACATCATGTTGACAATACGCTCGGCGGGGTCGCCATCCCCGCCGCGCACGAAGGCACTAGCGATCGTCATGATCTTCGCGACCGCACCGGCATCGCTGGCGCGGCCGCTGACGACCAGGGAATTCGCGGCGGCGCTGACCTTGATATCCCTTTCCGCCGGCATCAGCTGCGTGATGCTCGCCTGTACCGCTGCGGTGTCCATGCCGATGCTCACTTCGACGATCGCGCAGCGTCCGTCGGCATGCTGGAACATGAGGTTGGTGGCGCCGACTTTCTTGCCGAACAGGAAGAACATATTGCGCGCGGCGGGCGAGGTCAGCGGTTCAACCTGCACCACTTCCGGATCGCCGACCGACCGCAACCATGCCGGTGCCGGCAGACGCAGGCGCTGCAGGTCGATCAGCCCCGACTTCCCTTCCGGGACGGCCATGTTGATCGCCGCCGGCAACTCCCCGACGCAGACGGGCGCGGCCGGCTGCGCTTTCGATTGCGTTACCAGCGGGTCCTTGCCGCCATTCGCATCCTTCGCGGGTGCCGCCTTGTCAGCGTCCTTCCTGGCCGCTTTCTTTGCCGGTTGCGCGTTCGGTGCCGGCGGATTGGCCAGTTCGACGCTCAGGCGTGCATGACTTGCAGCCGGAAATACGACCGCTGCGCCGGCGACAATCAGTGCGATGCAATGCCTGGCATTGCGGGCGATGGATTTGTCGGGTTGACCATGTTTCATCTTGGTTTCCATTTTTGCTCCCTAGGTATCGAGAAATGCGTTGTGCGTTCGTCGCTGGATCAATGGCATTGGGTAATGCGGCCGGTTCCGGTGATGACGTGCTGGCACTGCTCTTTGGCAGGAGCGTGCGCGACGCCGATGACGGCGGGCTTTTTCTTCACCTTTTCCCTGGTCTCGGCGGCGTTGGTCTTCTGCTGCGGCGCAGGAGCATCCGGTTTGACGATGGCTGTCGACAGCAGGGTTTCCTTCGTGGCGCCAATGGTCTCCGCGGGTTTTACGTCGACCTGGTTGCGCAACACCAGCGACAGCTGTCCCACGCTGCGCGCAAGGTCCAGCTTTTCCGCCTGTTCCGGTGTGACTTCCAGCGTGACGGCGTTCACCACCTTCGGCTTGGTGTCGTTCTGGTCCGCTTCCTGGGCAATTGCCAGGACCAGGATGCGTTCGAGGACCAGCTTCGAGATGCTCAGGTCCTGCCGCTGGTCGGGCCTGGTGGATTCGTTCTGGGTACTGACGAGGATGTCGACGAAATTGCCTGGCAGCGCAAAGCCGGCGACGCCGATCACATCGTTCACACGGACGGTCATCGCCCGCTTGCCTTCGGCGACGACCGCCGACAAACCACCGCTGGCGCCCGGCACGGCGAGCTTGGTTTCCATCAGCGGTTCGCCGCGCTGTACCGTCACCCGGGTCACACGGGTATCGAGCAGCTTGACATCGCGGATCGCGCCTTCCGGGACACTGTCGGCGGGCCAGTCGGCAAGCCGTATCATGTCCGGCGTCAGCCGCGTGCCGAGGTTGATGTCGGTCGCCGCGACGACCACCTTGCTCGTGTTGAGATTCGCCTGTCCTGCCATCCAATGCGATGCAAGCACTACGGCTGCGAGTGCGACGACGCATGACACGGCGATCATGAATGCTGGCTTTGAGCCTTTCATACTTCCTCCCTGGCTTTATCAGTGTGTTTCGTTGCCGGCCACGTCATGCAGCTTGTGCCGGTTAGTTGGATCGATTGCCTGAAACCGTGCTTCACCTTCGATGATTCCTTTGATCCCCCTGGCGTCATCGGCGGTCGCGCGTCTGCGACTTGACCATGGCGATACGGGAGAAATCGATCTTCGCCGCGCCGCGCTGCCTCGCCACCAGAACCGCCTGCACCTTCGGCCATACGCCTGCCTTCTGCCATGCGCGCAGTCGCCGCCAGCACGTCATGCCGGACCCGCATCCCATCTCCTGGGGCAGCATCTCCCAGGGAATGCCCGACTGCAGCACGAACAGGATGCCTGTCAGCGCGCGCCGGTCGTCGAGCCGTTTGCGTCCGGGGTGGATCTTGCGACGCCGCTTCACCGGCAGCATCGGTTCGATCTGCTCCCACAACTTGTCATTGACCAGTTCGCGCGCCATGTCTCACAAGCCCCAATATCCATTCGCCGGATCGATGCCCATCGACGTCAGCACCACGCATGCGATCGTTCCGGCGGCAATCGCCACACCGTAGGGAAGCTTTCCGGCGGACGACGGCGCCGCGTCGACGGTCGGCATTGCATTGATCATCACCTTGAAGAAGGCCGACAGCAGCATGGTGCGCAGGTTGTTCAGCAGGAGCGCGAACATCCGGTTGCGGAGCACGACCGCGACGCACAGGAAGCCGCCGATGACGAAGGTCGACAGCACGACGTTCAAGGTCGCATGCGCGCCAAGGAAGGCGCCGACCATTGCCATCAGCTTCACATCGCCGGCGCCCATGGCGCGCAGCAGGTAGAGCGGCAGCATCAGGCCGAGTCCGGCGCCCAGGCCGCACAGCGATCCCCAGAAGCCAAGTGCGCCCGGCAATACGCTGACAAAGCCGTAGCCTTCAGGCAGCGTGGTATTGAATGCGATTCCGGCGCATGCGCCGATGAAGACCAGCCGGTTCGATATGCGGTGCGCCTTGATGTCGGTGATGACGGCGCACAGAAGCAGCGAACACAGAATCGTCACGACCGCTGCGGCTATCAATGATGGTGTGATGAGGCTCATGGTCTGGTATGGTTTTGATGTGGCCCGGATGCCGGAATAAGTTTTCGCTGGCTGCCTGCTTGATCCCGGCCTGGCTGCATTGGTAACCAGGCCGGAAATTGCGGCGTCCGTATCAGGTCGCTGCCGCCGTACATGCCGGCGCGGTGCCGCCCAGCTTTGTCGCGATGGTGCGGAAGGTTTCGCAGACGCGATTGCCGACGGTCGACACCGCAACGACAATCACCACGGCGATCAGGGCAGCCAGCAATCCGTACTCGACGGCTGCCGCGCCTTCTTCGTCGCGAATGAAGTGTTTGATGTGATCCAGTAATTTCGATGTCATGATTTCTCCTGATGATGTGAGTGGGCCCGGATGAGCAAGAGACGTAACGCCGGATGAAAATCGATCGTCGATGAATCGTTCAAATCGAAATGCCGTCCTTTGATGCCGTCGCTTTTTCAACTTGCAGAGCACCTAACGAAATACACATTTGCGCTTGCTTCTTCCACGTGGTCCGGTACTGTCGCCGAACATTTTGTTAGTGCATTTTGTTAGGTGCTCTGGAAGCCATTCTAGGTAGTTGCTGCGCATAAGCAATTCAAAAATCGACGGTTTGATGTTTGTTGAAGTTGAGGTTTGTTGATACAAAAAATCGGAACCGCATGCATGCTTTTCCCACTGTCGGGAAGCGCAATTCGACGTAAGGCAGGTCGTAAGGCAGGTGCGGTGCTTGCACATTCGGCAGCGGCGCAGGCATGACGATTCGAGCGAACCAGATGAACCATCGCGCTGATCGATCATTCGCTTCCCGGGCCGACGTTGTGCTGACTGCTGGCTGCTGATGCAGGTCGTTCGCAAATCGTTTTTTCCTCAAGCGTGGCAAGCGGTTCAGGGAGATGTAAGTCGCGATCCGCGCCATCACCGCTCAGCGCGTTGAAACCTCGCGGCGGCAAACAGGTCAGAGCTTTTACAGCAGACAGTGCCGTATGACTGCGTCGTTCGCGCAGGATTGGATGCGGCGCTGGTTCAGAGCCTTCAGGAAAAAAATGATGAATTCAGGAAAGGTCCGCCATGCGCATGAGTGACGAAGAATATTTCCGTAGTTGTGTCGCGAAGGAACGTCATCTCGCGCATCTTCTTGGTCACCATGAAATCGAAGAGTTCTCCGACGACGCCGGAACATTGTGGGAGAACACGACGGCCTTGCCGAAATGGACCCGCGACTGGAATGCCTGCGGATCATTGATCGCGACGTACAACATCACGATCGGGTTCGGCAAGGACCCTTTGCATCACAATGAGGACGCGGTCATCGCCGGTTCGGTCACGGTGCCTTTCTCGGACCATCCGACCAGGGAACGTGCCATCATGTATGCGATCGTGAAAGCGGTCATTCATCGGCTCGAACATGCAAAGCACTGCCATTAGGCGCACAACCCGGCGACCAAATCCATGGAAAAATTCTTGATTCAGAACGAATTCGGCGAACCGCAGGAGCTGGTCGGCGAAGAGGTCGTGGTACCGGAGTTCGAAGAGCTGCAGTTCATCCTGCATGCGTGGCTGTATGACAAGCACGGCGGATGGGCGGTAACCGAGCGCTCCTCCGGCAAACGCATCACCAGCGGTCCGCAAGGCACTGAACACACTGCACGGGACCAGCTTGAACGACAGCTCAAGCTGCACGGCAAGGATGCGTTGATGCGGGTACTGGGCAAGGGCAGGCTGTCGAGCTGATGCCGTGTCGTGTTCCCGCCGGCGTCACATGATTGATCGAGGAGGATTGAAATGTGCGGACGGATCACCCAGCATCGTTCTCCCGATGCCTATGCGCGAGCCATCGGATGGCCGGCCCGTTCGTTTCATGCAGACGCAGGCGGACGTGCGGCCAATTGGAATGTACCGCCGGGATCCCATCCCTGGATGATGCATACCCTGGACGATGATGCGGGACGCATCGAACCGATGCACTGGGGATACCGGCCGTCATGGGCGATGGAAAAAGGCTTGCCGATGGCCATCAATGCGCGCATCGAGAAGGCCGCCACAGGTGCTTTTTTTCGTGGCCTGTGGAAATCCGGCCGCGTGATCGTGCCCGCCGATGGCTGGTATGAATGGACCGGCGAGAAAGGCCACAAGCAGCCGTGGTACATCCGTCTGAAAACGGACCGGCCGATGCTCATGGCGGCCATCACCAGCTACCGGCCCGACAAGGAGGCGACCGACAATACCGGCTTCGTCATCGTGACCGCGGCGGCGGAAGGCGGACTCGTCGATGTCCATGACCGCCGGCCGGTGGTGTTCTCCGCGGAGGACGCGATCGTCTGGATGGATAACGGATTTCCGCCCGAGCAGGCGGAACAGCTTGCGCGATCGGTCGCGCTGCCGCCGGACGCGTTCGAGTGGTATGAGGTCGGCACCGAGGTCAATCGCGTCGGAAACAATGGCGAGCAGCTTATACAGCCTAATGCAACAGCCTGACCGTCGTGCCGGTCAATTCCAGTTCCCGCTTCGAGACGCCTTCCATCAATCCCGCCATTACCTGTTCCGGGGAGTAGCCGTGTGATGCCGACAGCGCACCGGTAATTTCTTCCACGTCGCGGCCTTGCGATTGCGTCACGCCCATGCGGGCCAGTTCACCCTGGATGGCATTCCACATGGCGATGGAGGTCTGTTCTTTCGGTTGTTGGGACATGATGTGCTCCTGATGCGATGGCCCCGTAGGGGCACAAATGGTTGATATGAAGATTTATTGCTTTACGTCATAGTGCTGTAAAGAATCGTCGCTATGATCCTCACATCCGCTGCACATGCAACCGATATGCCTGGCGGCGGAAAGGCACGCTTTGCCCGAAGAGACACGGGAAAGTGTGCCGACCATCGCTTTCCGACATCCCTTCCGGAATCTGTTTCATCCTCCTGCCGTACATCGAATCCGGCGCCTGCCGCATGCGGCGCGCTGCGCTAAAATTGCGTCTCACTGAACGGGGATTTGGATGAACGGAATACTTGGCGTACTGGGTGGAATGGGTCCACTTGCAACAGTGGATTTTTTTCACAAGATCGTAGAAGAGACCCGCGTCAATGCGGACCAGCAGCATGTCCCCGTCGTCATCGATTCCGTCCCGCAAATTCCCTGTCGCGTCGCCGCCATCCTGAGCGGCGGCGAGTCGCCGTTCCCGTATATGCTGGCGGGACTTCGGCGGCTCGAAGGTGCCGGCGCGGAGTGCGCGGTGATCGCCTGCAATACTGCGCACTTCTGGTACGACGAGCTGGCCTCGGTCAGCGGCATGCCGATGTTGCATATCGTCGATGCCGTGGCCGATGAACTTGCCCATCATGACGCGATGCGGAAGCCGGTCGGCCTGCTGGCCACCGAAGCCACGCTGCACGCCAACATTTACCAGGAACGGCTCGCCGACCGGAAGACCGATTTCATGCTGCTCTCACCCGCCGAACGCGCCGAACTGGTCCTTCCGGCCATCGCACTGGTGAAGCAGCACAAGCTTGAACCGGCCGGTCGTCTGCTGGAGCAGGCAATCACGTTGCTGCGGCAGCGTGGTGCAGGCGCCTGCGTGCTGGCCTGCACCGAACTGCCGGTGGCGCTCGCCGCGGTCGGATCACCCCTGCTGTCGCAATCCATCGATGCATCACGCGCGCTGGCACGCGCATCGGTGCGCTGGTCGATGCGCCGCCGGCAGGAGATCGCGGCATCCGGATGATGCCGGACCGGATCCGGGTACCTCTCGCACTTTATCTACACCGATGTTCCACATCACCAACGGAGACCAACCATGCATCTCGCGCGCTTCCCCCGCATCAAGCTGGCCCACGGGCCGACACCCTTCGAACCGATGCCCAACCTGTCGAAATTCCTCGGCGGGCCCAACCTGTACATCAAGCGCGATGACTGTACCGGCCTTGCCAGCGGCGGCAACAAGACCCGCAAGCTGGAGTTCCTGATGGCCGACGCGCTCGCAAAGGGCGCCGATACCGTGATCACCCAGGGCGCTACCCAATCCAATCATGCGCGCCAGACGGTGGCCGCTGCCGCCAAGCTCGGGCTCGACTGCCAGATCCTGCTGGAGCGGCGCGTGTCGGATCTCGGCGACGAATACGAACAGTCCGGCAATGTGCTGCTCGACGAAATCCTCGGCGGCACCATCGCCGGCCGCCTGCCTGCGGGCACCGACATGGCGAAGGCCATGGAGGAGCTTGCCGAATCGCTGCGGGCCAAGGGCAAAAAGCCCTACATCATTCCCGGCGGCGGCTCGAACGCGATCGGCGCGCTCGGCTACGTGGTCTGCGCGCAGGAGTTGCTGACGCAGTCCTTCGATGCCGGCGTGCGTATCGACCATGTGGTGCATGCCACCGGCAGCACCGGCACCCAGGCCGGGCTGGTCGTCGGCCTGCATGCGAGCAACAGCGGCATCCCGGTGCTCGGCATCAGCGTGCGCGCGGCGAAGCAGCAGCAGGAGGAAAACGTCTACAAACTGGTGCGGGCGACCGCCGAGCATATCGGCCTGAAGTCGGAGATTCCGCGCGAGGCGGTGGTGGCCGACAGCGACTATGTCGGCGGCGGCTACGGCGTGCCGACCGAGGGAATGATCGAGGCGGTGCAATTGACCGCGCGCATGGAAGGCATCCTGCTCGATCCGGTGTACAGCGGCAAAGGCATGGCGGGCCTGATCGGCATGATCCGCGCCGGGCGGTTCGCAAAGGATGAGAACATCGTCTTCATCCACACCGGCGGATCGGTCGGCTTGTTCGGCTACCGGAATACCTTCCAGAAAACCGGAGGTTGATTTTTCTAGTCCGCCATGTCGATGGCGGACAGCTTCCATGTAAACAGGCCGTATCGGCGCAGGGTCACCGTCGATACCGGCTTGCCGTCGCGGGAAATCAGCACGTCGTACCGGGACAGCGATTGCCAGTCGGTGTCGTAGCTGATGTTTTTTGCTTCAGGTGCGTCTTCGCCGGCCTTCGGCGCATCGGCCGGGGCCTTGGCAGCGCGTGCGTTCGATGCCGTCTCCCGGGCGCTGTAGCCGGCGAGCACCAGGTCGAGTCCGATCGGTGACACCACCAGGTCCACCACCGGGCCGATTACCATGCCGCCGATGATGCTGCCCGCTTCGGTTGAAAAGCCGGCGCGCGATTCCAGCTGGCCCACCAGGTCGGCCTTGACCGATTCCCGCAGCGATGGAAAATCGACCAGCTGGTTCAGGTCAGGGTAGCGCTTGTCGGTGATCGCCTGGTGGATGGCTGCCAGGGTGGCTGCCGGGCGGGTGAAGTAATAAGCGGCTGTTCCCGCAACGAGGATCAGCGACAGGAGGGCAGCAAGGAGGAGGCGAGGGCGTCGGAGCATGGTGAGGTGGAGCTTAGCACTTCGATACGACGGCGTGTCGCTCCGATTCTCGGCAATAACGCATTCCTGAGCATTCATCGATACGGTGCGAAATAAAAAAGCCGGGCGGAAGCCCGGCTCAGACTGCTGACAAACCCTCGCCTCGTGCGGGGGTTTTTGTTTTAATAACGCA
>NZ_DAIUCO010000110.1:0-15930 GCF_036846085.1 Noviherbaspirillum sp.
GTATGAGTGGCGCCACATGCCTTCTGCCGAATCCAGCCGGTGCAGAAATCAGAAGGTGGCCGCTGGCCTTCGCGCTGCGTTCCGAGACCGCTGATTCGGCGTTCTCCAGATCGGCAAGAATGCGCTGGCAATCTTCGAGAAATGCCATGCCTTCATTGGTCAATGCGATTTTGCGCGTGGTCCGCTGCAACAACTTCACGCCGAGGCGCTCTTCAAGCGCGTCGAGGCGGCGGCCGATCATAGCGGGAGCAATGCCTTCGGCCCGGGCGACGGCCGACAGGTTGCCTTTGGCCGCAACATCCACAAATGTCGAAATCTGTTTGAAGTGATTCACGTTGAAAGCTGCTCCTGCTTGTGATTTAAACGCAATAATGCAGTGATAAATCGTTTGGTTTATGTGATTTTATATTGAATATACTTGCGCAACATTTCCATTTTCGACAGGCATTTCCACATGACGCATCAGATTGCCAGCTTCGGCACCGCTCTTTCCGCTCCGGTTGTATTGACTTTCGATAATCCGCAAGCAAAAGCGATATCCGCAGTTATGTCGCCGCGCCTGCCGGCATTTCACCTGTCAAGGGACGCCCGATGACTATCTGGGAAATGCTTCTCGTAGGGATTGCCGCGTTCTGTGCCGGCGCGATGAATTCGGTTGCGGGCGGTGGCACGTTCTTTTCATTCCCGGCGTTGCTCGCGGTCGGCGTACCGCCCGTTGTGGCGAATGCCAGCAATTCGGTGGCATTGTGGCCTGCCAGCATGTCCGGCGCGTGGGCCTTCAGGAATGAGCTTGCACGCTACAAGCGCTACCTGATACCGATGGGCATCGTGTCCTTCATCGGCGGAGTCGGTGGCGGCTTGCTGTTGCTCACGACGAAGGATGCGACGTTCTCGAAACTCATTCCCTGGCTTCTCCTGTTTGCGACAGTGCTGTTTGCGTTCTCCTCGAAGCTGTCCGTCTGGCTCCGTGGCGCATCTGCCGGCGCGCCGACCAACAGTCCCGCAGCATTGGCGGGACAAGCGGTGGTGTCGGTCTACGGCGGTTTTTTCGGTGCCGGGATGGGCATCCTGATGCTGGCGAGTCTCGCAATGGCAGGGCATGACGATGTTCATGAAATCAATGCGATCAAGAACCTCTTGTCGGCGGTGATCTACAGCGTAACCGTGCTGACGTTCGTTATCGCCGGCGCAGTGAGCTGGCCGCATACGCTGCTGATGCTTGCCACCGCCACGCTCGGCGGCTACTGGGGAGCCACGATCGCCCGCAAGATTCCGCCGCAGTCGCTGCGGCGGTTCATTATCGCGGTCGGTTTTGTGCTGACCGGATTTTATTTCTATAAAACGTTGTAGACGAAAACAGCCTGGCCGCACGACACACCAGCCGGCCACGGCATTTGCTCTTTGGACTTCCTCTTTGATTGCTACTGGCAACCTGGCGACGTACCCGCGTGCCGGCCGAAGTGCCATCGTTCCGTCACCAATACGCTACGAACACAATTGCCGAGCCACTGACCGACGCTTTCGTTCATGCAAAGATCGGGTAGGATGCTGTGAAATTTAAAAGGGGAAACAGTATGCAATCCACCGGACCCAGGAAAAAATCCCGCCGCCGTTTCCTTCTCGGCGGCGTCGGCATAGCGGGCGCCCTGATCGTAGGTTGGGGCGTGCAACCGGCACGCCAGCGCCTGACTCTTTCCAATCCGGTGCCCGTAAAGAATGGCGA
Organism: Noviherbaspirillum sp.; assembly: GCF_036846085.1. Classification (NCBI taxonomy): domain Bacteria; kingdom Pseudomonadati; phylum Pseudomonadota; class Betaproteobacteria; order Burkholderiales; family Oxalobacteraceae; genus Noviherbaspirillum; species Noviherbaspirillum sp. The sequence goes on from NZ_DAIUCO010000110.1 coordinate 1,724, forward strand.
GGTAATGCTCAACGGCTGGATTCGCATCGCCCGCGACGGCACGGTCTTGCTCGCAATGCCGCAAAGCGAAATGGGGCAGGGCGTGTATACCGCGTTGCCGATGCTGGTGGCGGAAGAAATGGACGTGCCGCTGGCACGGATCCAGATCGAGCAGGCGCCGATCGACAAGATCTTCGGCAATATCGCGATGCTGAGAGATGGATTGCCGTTTCATCCTGACGGAGCCGGCACGTTGAAGAAGGCATCGGAATGGTTCACCGGGAAAATGGCGCGGGAACTCGGCCTGATGGTCACCGGCGGTTCATCATCTGTCAAGGATACCTGGGGGCCGATGCGAGAGGCAGGCGCCGCGGCGAGAGCGATGCTGGTCGCCGCCGCAGCCAGGGAGTGGAATGTTCCCGCTTCCGAATGCCGGACCGAGGATGGCGCGGTTCTGCACGGCAGTGGCAAACGGATGGCATACGGTGATCTTGCGTCGAAAGCCGTTGACACGAGGCCGTCGGATATCAGGCTCAAAAAACCGGAAGAGTTCAAGCTGATCGGCACCTCTCAGCCACGCCGCGACTCGGCGGCAAAGGTGAATGGTTCTGCGGTCTTCGGGTTGGACGTCCGTCCGGCGGGACTGGTCTTTGCCGCGGTAAAGATGGCGCCGACAATCGGCGGATCGGTGCAGAGGGCCGACAGGGATGCCGTACATGGCATGCCCGGAGTTTTGCGGGTCGTGGACTTTTCCGGTGCTGCAGCCGGCATGTCCGGATTGGCAGTAATCGCAAAAACCTACTGGCAGGCTCGTCAGGCGGTCGCCGCGCTTCCCGTGGACTGGAATCCGGGGCCGAATCAAAAGCTGGCGAGCAGTGCGGTGTTCAGCGAACTTGCAGCGAAGCTGGATACTGAATCGGGCTTCGTTTATCACAGCGCCGGCAAACCCGCACCGGCGGAGCGCAGGACAAAGACAATCACTGCCGAATATTCCGCGCCTTTTCTGGCACATGCGGCAATGGAGCCGATCAATTGCACCGCGCAGGTAAAGGACGGCAAGGTGACGATCTGGGCGCCGACCCAGGTGCCGAGTATTGCGGTCGACGCCGCCGCGGGGGTCGCCGAAGTATCGCCGCAGGATGTGACGCTGCATGTGACCTATATCGGTGGCGGGTTTGGGCGCCGCCTGGAGATTGATATGGTCGCGCAAGCCGTGGCAATTGCCCTGCAGGCCGACGGCGCCCCGGTACAGGTGATCTGGAGCCGTGAAGAGGATACCAGGCATGATATGTACAGGCCGGCCGCGATCGGGCGCTTTTCCGCTGCGCTTGATAAAGACGGCGAAGTGGTTCTGTTCGAAAGCAAGCTAGCCTCCGGCTCGATAACCCACCAGGTGATGGAACGCACTTTCGGCCTTCCGGGCGCCGGCCCGGACAAGACCACCGCTGAAGGTGTATTCGACATGCAGTACGAATTTCCCCACCAGCATATCGCCCACGTCACGGTGCCGACGCCCGTTCCACTTGGATACTGGCGCTCCGTCGGGCACTCCCACAATGCGTTCTTCAAGGAGTGTTTTATCGACGAGCTTGCCCATGCGGCCGGCAAGGATCCCGTGGCGTTCCGCCGGGCCATGCTGAAGAACCGGCCGCGTCACAGAGCGGTGCTGGATGCCGCGGTTGCCAAGGCCGGAAAGCCTTCGGCAGGCAGGGCGCACGGCGTTGCGCTGCACCAGTCCTTCGGCTCAATCGTCGCCGAGGTTGCGGAAGTGTCGATCGAAAACAATGAAATCCGGGTTCACAAGGTCGTGTGCGCGATCGATTGCGGCATCGCAGTCAATCCCAACATCATTGCCCAGCAGATGGAGTCCTCGGTGGTTTTCGGCCTGAGTGCTGCCCTGGCTGGTGAAGTGACGATCAAGGACGGGAAAGTCGAACAGTCCAATTTCCACGACTATCCTGTATTACGACTGAACCAGGCTCCGCACGTCGAAACCGTAATCATCAGGAATGCCGAGCCGCCGGAAGGTGTCGGCGAACCGGGGACGCCGCCGATTGCGCCGGCTGTCGCAAATGCGGTGTTCGCCCTTACGGGGACCCGCCTGCGGAGATTGCCGCTGCGGCTCGTCGCAGGACCTGCCGCCGCATAATCGTGGCATTTAAGACTGTGGCATTTTATACAACCCGGTTCTCAATGACGAGAGCCGGGGGAGGCACTGTGGTTGCCTGAATTAAAGGAGTACTCAGGCTTCCTCGAGCTTGTCGCGAAGATTGTAGAGCCGCTGACGCTCCGCGTTCGCAGCGGATTCGTCCGCCTCCGCGCGCAACATGTCGTCGGTCTTCTCCGCCTGCGCGCGGACGAGCCGATCGGCCAGTTTGACGTCGGGAAGCACCGTGCCGAAAAACGCGACATGGTCACCGCGCTGGATCAGCAATGTCGGAAAATTTTCTACGTCGAGATCGCCGATGAAGTCGGCCTGATCCTCGATATCGATCCAGACGAAGCGCTTGTCCGGATGCATTTCAGCCAACTGATCGAAACCGCTTCGGTAGCTGCAGCAGGTATCGCACCATGCGGCACACAAACACGCCACGACCCAGTCGCCCTGGTCCAGCCATTGGGCGAGCTGCGGACGATTAGTATTGTCGAGAGTGAAGCCAGGAGCAGCCATGACCTTGATTCGCGATGAAGGAAGGAAAGACGCTCATTGTAAGGGAACCCAAAGCTGGCCGCTCGCCGGTAAGTATGACTCTGAGGATTTCGCCTACGCAGTGGTGTTGACGTTGCGACCAAGATGCGGCGGCAGGTTCGGCGTTGGCGCCGGCAAGGCCTGTACCAATGCAAGTGCACTGCTTTCCTGGATTTCCATTGCCTTTTTTGCCACGGCGATGTTCACAGCCTGATTGGTTGTCGTCGATGCAATCGTTGTCGCCAGCGCCGCAATATTTCCTGTTTCCATCACATGCTCCCGGTTCGTGTTTATCGTTGACGGCATATTCCTCCGATTCTTTAGGGTGTGGCATAAATGAGGTACTCCCGCCCCGTTTGATGACACGCCCACATTACATGCCACGGTAAAATACCGCATGCCTACCATTCTTGCCATCGAAACATCCTCCGAGCTCGCATCCGTCGCGCTGTTGCACGACGGCCGGCTGATTTCCCGGGAAGCGTCGGGTTTGCAGACGCACTCGCAAACCCTGCTGCCCATGGTGCAGCAATTGCTTGCGGCATGCGGCATTCAACTCAGCGGGTGCAACGCAATCGCTTTTGGCGCCGGACCCGGATCGTTCACCGGCGTGCGTACCGCCTGTGGTGTTGCGCAGGGATTGGCGTTTGGCGCCGATCTGCCGGTGATCCCGGTAGTTACGCTTTCAGCAATGGCGCAAACATGTCGTGACAGGACCGGGGTATCTGACGTGGTGACCGTACTGGATGCACGGATGAATGAAGTCTATTGGGCTCAATACCAACATAGCGCCGGTGCGTGGCGGATCGTGACGCCGCCGACGCTCTCCGCTGCTGCCGGCGTAGTTCCAGCCGGCGACGCGATTGCCTGTGGTAACGCTTTGTCCGCCTATGAGTCGCAACTCGGTCATTTACGCCAGGACCCACGGTGCGCCGATGTAATGCCGCATGCAAGATCGATAGCAACGCTTGCACAAATCGAATACGAACACGGCGTGCTGATGCATGCCCGTGACGCCCGACCGCTCTATTTGCGCAACAAGGTGGCGCTCACCACCGAGGAGCGCCGCGCGAAGGTGCTTGCATGAGCGCAGTACAGCAGGCCTCCGCCGATCCGGCATCGGAATTCCAGTTCGCACGCATGCAGGTGAGCGATCTGGACGAACTCCTTGTTATCGAGAATGCGGCGTACTCGCATCCCTGGACGCGCGGCAATTTTCTGGATTCGCTCTACAACGGCTACGAAACCTGGGTATTGCGCGATGGATTCGGAAAACTCGCCGGGTATTTTTTACTGATGCTGGCGGTCGATGAGGCGCATCTTTTGAACATCACCGTTCGCAGGGATTTATATGGCAACGGTGTCGGCAGGCTGCAACTCGACAAGGCTGTTGAAATTTGCCGCGACAATGGCATGACATCGATACTTCTCGAAGTGCGTCCGTCGAACCCCCGCGCAGTGGCGGTCTATGCGCGTTACGGCTTCGTTCAGATAGGACGGCGCAAAGGTTACTATCCGGCGGCCAACGGTGCACGGGAAGACGCGATTGTGATGAGGTTCATGCTATGACGAATGATCAGCGCCGTAGCGCCTATCTTGAAGAAATCGGTATCGGCCCGCTGTGGAAACGCCGCTTCCCGCCGAGCGAGACCACGGGCGTTTCCGAGCCCGTCGTCGAGCAGCTTCCCGGAATACCGACGCACCAGGAAGCCTTCCTGGCCGAGCCGGCAGTGCCCGGCACGTCCATGGCACCTGCGGCGGAAACGCATGCTTTCAGCAAATATGACCCGGCCGTCATCGCCCGGATGGACTGGGCAACACTCAAGGAAACCGTTTCCGGCTGCACTAAATGCGATCTCTGTCAAAGCCGTACGCACACGGCATTCGGAGTCGGCGACGAAAAGGCGAAATGGCTCTTCGTCGGTGAAGGGCCGGGACGCAACGAGGACTTGCGCGGAGAGCCGTTCGTGGGGCAGGCGGGCAAGTTGCTCGATAACATGCTGCTCGCTCTCGGGCTGAAGCGCGGCGAAAACGCCTACATCGCCAATATCGTCAAATGCCGGCCAACCGATGCCGCCGGCAAGGACCGGCCGCCTACCGCAGAAGAATCGGCCGCCTGCATTCCGTATCTGCAGCGGCAAATCAGTCTTATACAACCTGCCATCATCGTGGCGCTCGGCAAGACCGCCGCCTTGTCCCTGCTGAACCTTCGTCCGGATACGCCGGTATCCAAGCTGCGGGGCACGGTGCATACCTATGCGGATCGGCCATTGGTGGTGACCTATCACCCGGCTTACCTGCTGCGCAACCTGGCTGACAAAAAGAAGGCCTGGGAGGATTTATGCCTAGCGATGGCGACCTATGGCCGGTGATTCAGCGACGTTTCAGTCGTATTTTCACCGCCGCTGGAGACACCTGAACGATCCGCATGTGCGGGCATTGGCATGGTTGCTGAATGCGCCGGACTTGCTCGACCCGGATGCGCCGCAATGGCGCGGAAAGATCGCCTCCCTTCACGAACCGACACCAGCCACGATTACCTGGCTGAATGCACTCGACAAAGAGCCGGGACCGTTGCATACCTACCTCGGCGATCAGCCGATGAATCGCCTTGGGCGATACGCGGAAAAGCTGATGGCATTTTTCTTCGCGTTCAATGGCACTTTGGCTGCACATGGCCTGCAGGTTCAAAGCGGCAAGAACGCCACGATCGGAGAATTCGATTTCCTCCTGAAACAGGGTGATCACTTGCTGCACTGGGAATTCGCGACCAAGTTTTATCTGCTCGAGTCGAATGGGGCGGCTGACTTGCCGGATCATTTCGTCGGCCCGAACCTCGCTGATACGCTGGGGGCGAAGATGCGCAAAATCATGGACCAGCAGCTCGCGCTCTCTCTCCATCCGGCCGCATCCGCATACTTGCCACAGCCGGTCTCGTCAGCCCAGGCCCTGGTGAAGGGTTGGCTTTTTTACTATGGCCGCACGCCTCGATGCACGGCAACGACACCACCGCCTTGCCATGGTTTCTGGCTGCCTGCGGGGGAAATCGGCAAACTGGAGGCGGACGGATTCATGGTTCTGCCACGCCTGCGCTGGTTGGCGCCGGTAAATGCGGCGCAGGAACAGTGCATGTCCAGCGAGTCGCTCATTGATCTGCTGACAGATCATTTCACGCGGGATGAAATGCCTGTGATGATTGCATTGCTGCATGCAGACGACGAAGGCGGCCTTGAAGAAACCGACCGGGGTTTTATCGTGCCCGATGGATGGCGCGATCGGGCAGGAGAGCGCATCAGCCGCATGATTGCGGCTGCGTAGCGGCTCAATGCTTGTGTTCGCCGATCAGATGCAGTGAATCGTATTCGCGCTGGTTGGCGGCGTGACGGCGCATCACGAGCAGCATGGTGCCGGAAACGAATGAGCCGAACATGATGATGATGATTTTGATATCGAGGTTGAGCGTAATCATCAGTGCGTACAGCACAAGCATGGTGAGCACCGACAGGTTTTCGTTGAAATTCTGAACCGCAATCGAATGTCCCGCGCTCAGCAGGACATGCCCGCGATGCTGAAGCAACGCATTCATCGGCACGACATAGAACCCCGCAAGTGCGCCGATCAGGATCAGCAGTGGATAGGCGACCCATATCGAGTTCACCAGGGTCATGATCATGACGATGATGCCCATTGCCACGCCCAGCGGCATGACGCTCAGCGACTTTTTCAAGGGAATCATGCGGGCGGCCGCGGCTGCGCCGATCGCAATCCCGACCGCCGTGACGCCTTGCAGAATGGCCGCCTTGTCGAGGGGGAGCTTCAAAGAACTTTCCGCCCATTTGAGCACGATGAATTGCAGCGTCGCGCCGGCACCCCAGAACAGGGTGGTAACCGCAAGGGAAATCTGGCCTAGGCGATCTTTCCACAATGTGTTGAAGCAAGTCGCGAAGTCGGCGACAAGCTTGATGGGATTGCGCTCCTGGTGTGGGTAGCGTGCGCCCGTGTCCGGTATTTTCAGATTGAATCCGGCGGCAAGCAGGTAAGTCACTGCAATCATGGAGAGCGCCGATTCCGCGGCGGTATCGATCCCGGTGTCGATCAATGGGAAGTCGAACGTGAGCAGGGACGCCGAAATCTGGGCGTTTACGAGTGCGCCGCCCATCACCGTACCGAGAATAATGGAAATGACAGTGAGACCTTCGATCCAGCCATTCGCCGCGACCAGTTTTTCCGGCGGCAGCAGCTCGGTGAGAATGCCATACTTGGCGGGCGAGTATGCCGCCGCCCCGAATCCGACCACGGCATAGGCGATCAGTGGGTGGACATCGAAGAACATCATCCCGCAACCGACGATCTTGATCAGGTTGGTAATGAACATGACCCGGCCTTTCGGCAGGGAGTCGGCGAATGCGCCGACAAATGCCGCCAGCAGCACGTAGGACAATACGAAAAACAGTTTCAGCAGCGGGGTCATCCACGCTGGTGATTTCATGACTGTTAATAGCGCGATCGCCGCTATAAGAAGTGCATTATCGGCAAGCGAGGAAAAAAACTGCGCCGCCATAATGGTGTAGAAACCGCGATTCATCCGCATTTTACAATCTGTGTCTGGCTCTCTCCGGCTTGCTTTATACCATGAAACCTTGCGGCAACCGTGCATTTGATCAAGGCGGGCCGGCAGGTCTGAAGTAAAATATTCGCCGGCGTTCCCGTATTCCGCCGGCCCTTCGCCGATTTCGTATTCCAATATCCTTCCGTATATGCCAAGACCCCTAGTCGCCACCATCGATCTCGCAGCGATGCGCCATAACCTCGATGTGGCACGACGACATGCACCGACTTCCAAGGCATGGGCGGTTGTCAAGGCAAACGCTTACGGACATGGACTGGATCGAGGCATGCGGGCGTTCTCCTCCGCAGACGGCCTGGCGCTGATTGAAGTGGAGGGTGCGGTACGTTTGCGCGACGCCGGGTGGCGAAAGCCTATCCTTCTGCTGGAAGGATTCTTCGAACCGGCGGACTTGCCGGTTGTCGATCAATACCAACTACAAGTTGCAGTGCACTGCAACGAACAAATCGACATGATCGAGAGGACAAGTTTTCGATCTCCACTCCATGTCCACCTGAAAATGAACAGCGGCATGAACCGTCTTGGTTTCACGCCTTCGGTCTTTCGACAAGCCTGGGAAAGGCTGCGCGCGAATCGGCATGTGGGCAGCATCACGTTGATGACTCATTTCGCCAATGCCGACGATGCCGGCAATCCAGGAATGCCGCTGGATCGGCAAGTGCAACGTTTCCTTGATGCTTCTGAAGGATTGGCTGGCGACCGCAGTCTTGCCAATTCCGCCGCAACCCTGATTCATCCGCAATTGGCTGCGGACTGGATACGTCCGGGCATCATGTTGTATGGAGGCACACCCGGCGGCGGCAGCTCCGAAGCGTATGGATTGCGCGCAGTCATGACGCTCACCAGCGAGATCATCGGCGTACAGTGCGTCAGGCCGGGCGACAGTGTCGGCTACGGCAGCCGTTTCGTCGCCGACCGCGAAATGACAATCGGCATCGTTGCATGCGGTTATGCGGACGGATATCCGCGGCATGCACCGAACGGCACGCCGGTGATCGTCGACGGACACAGAACCGTCATCGCCGGACGGGTGTCGATGGACATGATCAGTGTAGACCTCACGGCGATACCATCGGCCCGGGTCGGCAGCAAGGTAACGCTGTGGGGCGATGGACTGCCGATCGATGAAGTGGCAAATGCTGCCGGCACGATCGGCTATGAGCTGATGTGCGCATTGGCGCCGCGCGTCAGGGTTGAGGACCGGTAAACCGCCCTCATTTATATTGCCTATCGGCGTTACCGTAGCTTCCTTTCGCCCTCATCCAAGCGATTCATCAATGGCAAAGCAAAAAACCAATTACACCTGTACCGAGTGCGGCGGCGTGACCAACAAATGGGCGGGACAATGCCCGTCCTGCCATCAGTGGAATACCCTGGTGGAGACGCTGGTGGAGTCGGGCGGCAACCGGTTTTCCACTCAGCACCAGGGATTGGCCCAGACATCGCCGGTCCTGAGCCTGGCGGATATCGAAGCCATTGACGTTCCCCGTTTCGGAACGGGCATCGAAGAATTCGATCGTGTGCTCGGCGGTGGACTGGTGGCCGGCGGCGTCGTGCTGATCGGCGGCGATCCGGGTATCGGAAAATCCACCTTGCTCCTGCAAGCGCTGGCCAATATGTCCCGTCTCAAGAAAGCGCTGTACATCAGCGGCGAGGAATCCGGTTCACAAATCGCATTGCGGGCAAAACGGCTCGCGGTGGATGCAAAGGATCTGAAACTGCAGGCGGAAATCCAGCTTGAAAAAATCCTGAATACGCTTGCCGACGAAAAGCCGCAGGTGGCTGTCATCGACTCTATTCAGACGATTTACTCCGATGCGCTCACTTCCGCGCCCGGGTCGGTTGCTCAGGTAAGGGAATGCGCCGCACAGCTTACCCGTGTCGCCAAGCAGTCCGGGATCACCATCATCATGGTCGGGCACGTGACGAAGGAAGGAGCGCTGGCCGGACCGCGTGTGCTGGAACATATCGTCGACACGGTGTTGTACTTCGAAGGGGATACCCATTCGAGTTTCCGCCTGGTGCGGGCCTTCAAGAACCGTTTCGGCGCGGTGAATGAGCTTGGCGTGTTTGCAATGACCGAAAAGGGATTGAAAGGGGTTTCCAACCCGTCGGCGCTGTTTCTGTCGCAGCATGATAACCAGGTGCCTGGTTCCTGCGTCATGGTGACGCAGGAGGGTACCCGGCCGCTGCTGGTGGAAATCCAGGCACTGGTGGATACCTCCCATGTGCCGAATGCACGCCGTCTTTCGGTGGGACTGGAACAGAACAGGCTGGCGATGCTGCTGGCGGTGCTGCACCGCCATGCGGCGATTGCTGCCTTCGATCAGGATGTCTTCATCAATGCCGTCGGCGGCGTGAAGATCACCGAACCCGCGGCCGACCTGGCGGTTCTGCTGGCAATCCATTCGTCGATGCGCAACAAGCCCTTGCCGCGCGGACTGGTGGTGTTCGGCGAAGTCGGCCTGGCAGGCGAGATCCGCCCGGCGCCGCGCGGACAGGAGCGTTTACGGGAGGCTGCGAAACTCGGCTTTTCCATCGCCCTGATTCCGAAAGCAAATGCGCCAAAACATAAAATCGAAGGGCTTACGGTGATCGGCGTGGAGCGTATCGATGAGGCCCTGACCAAGGCGCGCGAGCAGGATTGATGCGGAACTGATCAATCGTCCCCGGGAGCGACGACCGCGCGCGCGGCTTGTATGCCCCCGCGGATCGCAGATTCCAGTGTCGCCGGATATTCCCCTTCGACATAATCGCCCGCAAGTGCCAGGCCGGGTAGTCCGGTGCGTACCTGCGGACGTTGCAATGCCGGCGTACAGGAAAACGTGGCCCGCTTTTCCGAAATCACTTTCGTCCATGCCGGCCGTGCCAATTCCGGACGTTTCAACACGCGTGCCAATTGGCCGGAAATGGCGGCCGTCAGCGCCTCATGCCCGCTTTCAATCGCATCCGCCGATGCGCTGACCACGACCGACAGCAAGCCGGCCTGATGCGGATCGAGATGCCCCCGATCGAAGACGAACTGTCCCCATTCGCCGGCGTCGGACGAATCAACCAGGGCGTAGAACGGGACTGGTAGTCGCACCGCCGAATCGTATTGCAGATAACAGGTCGTGATCGGTTCGTACTGCAGGCCGGCAAGCCGGCCGGTATCGATGATCTCCGAAAGCAGCATGGCCGCCTTGTCCGGTTGAACCGCGACAATTACCGCATCCGCGTCAAACGGCAATTCGCCGTTGCCGGCGTCAATTTTCCACAATTCGCCTTGCCGGTCGATCCTCCTGACCGCCGCCCCGAGCGACACCTTCCCGCCGCGGTCTTCGATATAGCTGGCGGCCCGGGTTGGAAAGAGGGCGCTCAGATCGACGCGCGGGATCAGCATGTCGGATGCCGCGCGCCGGGCACCGAGACTATCCCGCAATACGGCAAGGAACACTTGGGCAGATGCCTGTTCGGGCGGGGTATTCAGCGCTGCGATGCAGAGCGGCCGCCACATTAGTTTGATCAGCCTGTCGGTTTGATCGAAGCGGTCCAGCAGCTCGGCCACCGTGCAATCCTGATGCAGTTGCCATCCCATCCAGCGAGCGGTGGTCGAAAAGCGAGCAAGTGAAATCTTGTCGTCCCAGTCCAATCCATCGGCGAGCAGGAGACCGCCCAGCAGGTGGAGCGGGGCAGGCAGGCGCGGCGTGACGAAGCGCATGCCGCTCGTCGTGTCCGGATAACGCATTTGCAGGGGCAGCCGCAAGAGGGCAACCGACGGGTCGATGCCGACGGTACGCATGAGCCGCAATGTTTCTGCATATGCCCCAAGAAGGATGTGCTGACCGTTGTCGAGCGGCTTGCCGTCGATCTGCACGCCGCGCGCGCGCCCTCCAAGGCTGCGCGAAGCCTCGAACAGTAGCGGCTGATGCCCGTTGCTGGCCAATTCCACCGCAGCGGCGCAACCGGCCCAGCCGCCGCCAATGACGGCGACTTTGCGCGATCGCGAAGCAAGAGCGTTCCCTGCCTTTCCGCGGAGGGACGCAGGTGTCGGGTCGCGCTTCATCTGCGGCGGATGGGAGGGGTAAGATGCTGACGCTTAGCCGCGCACATACGTCTTCCATGCCAGCCAGAGCTTGCGGATCGGGGTCAGGGAAATCCTTCGCTCGAGTACATGAAAGCCATCCTGTTCGATTTCCTTGAGCAGCGCGCGATAGATCGCAGCCATGATCAAACCCGGGCGCTGCGCCCGCCGGTCTTCGGATGGCAGCAAGGCGAACGCTTCGTCATACGCGGTTTGGGCCCGATCGTATTGAAAGCGCATGAGCTGCTCGAATTTTTCGCTATGGCGTGCGTTGAGAAGGTCGGCGGCGGTGATGCCGAACTGCTGCAATTCGTTGACCGGCAGATAGATGCGGCCTTTCCGGGCATCCTCGCCGACGTCACGAATGATATTGGTCAACTGGAAAGCAAGGCCGAGCTTTTCCGCATACTGGAGTGTTTCAGTACGGGTGACGCCGAAAATGCTGGCGGACAGAATGCCGACCACGCTCGCCACATGCCAGCAATACCGCTTCAGTCCTGGAAAATCCAGGTACCGGGTCTGGTCCAGGTCCATTTCCATGCCGTCGACGATCGCCAGCAGATGCTTGCTATCGAGGGAATAGGCTGTCAGGTGCGGATGCAATGCCTTGGTGACGGGATGGGAAGGATTGCCACCGAACATTGCACCGATTTCCTGCCGCCACCAGGCCAGCTTGATGCGGGCAACGCCGGGGTCGGTGGCTTCGTCGACGGTATCGTCCACCTCGCGGCAGAAAGCATAGAGCGCGGTGATCGCGCGTCGGCGCTCGATTGGGAGAAATAGGAAGCTGTAATAGAAGCTCGAGCCGCTCTGAACAGCTTTCTGCTGGCAATATTCGTCGGGAGACATGAATCGGTACGGGCAAAATCGAATCCGCTATGCTAGCCGACTTGTTGCATGGACGACAAACTGATTTTCATGCCGCAGGCGCGTCTGCCCATGACAAGCCAGTCCCACGCGCGAAGTTGCGGGCGATGTTGGAACATGTCGTAGCCGGCTGCATCAAGACGGTCGAGGATCCTCAATCCTCCCTGCACGATCAGCCTCAGTTCCCAGCCGATGCGGCCCGGAAGCCGCAATGCCAGCGGTGCCCCGGACAGCATCATCGCGCGGGCCCGTTCAACTTCAAACTGCATCAGCGAGCGCCAGCGTGCATCCACCCGGCCTTCGGCGATTTGCCCCTCATCGACGCCATAACGTGCCATGTCGTCCAGTGGCAGATAAATGCGATGCTTTGTCCAATCAATTGCCACGTCCTGCCAGAAATTGATAAGTTGCAACGCGGTGCAGATCGCATCGGAGTCGCGAACATTCTCCGGCGTCGCTGCGCGATACAAGTGCAGCATGAGCAAACCCACCGGATTGGCGGAGCGCCTGCAATAGTCGAGGAGGCTATCGAAGCTCTCGTAGCGGGTTGTCACCACATCCTGCTTGAAAGCCGAAAGCAGGTCACGCAGCGGCCGCAGTGGCAAATTGTGGTCCGTTACCGTCTTTGTCAGCAGCGCAAACATGGGTGACGACGGCGGCTGCCGGTTCTCGATCCTGTCGAGCGCATGTTCATATGCCGCCAACGATTCCAGCCGCTGTTCCGGCAGGGCCTCACCTTCGTCCGCCAGATCATCCGCGCTGCGGGCGAATGCATACAGCGATTCCACCGCCGGTCGCAGCCGCGCGGGAAGCAGAATTGAGGCTACCGGAAAATTCTCGTAATGATCAATTGGCATGATGATTTAATGACCAAAAAGTCATATACAAATGACTTTCGGCATGCTTATAATTACTAACCCGCGAGTCATTAGCGTGTCCGATCAGCAGTTTCGCTCGGCCGCAACCAGGTTTTGCAGGTGCCGACTCGCATCGCAGCCCGAATACTAAAGGAAAAAACATGGATGTCCGGCCAACTGCACAACTATTCCTACGTCGTTCAACAAGTTCCTCTCTCGCGGCAGCGCTTGGCATATCGGCCATGCTTTTCCTCGCCGGCTGTTCCAAACCGGTCGAAAAAGTCGAAGAAATCCGCCCGGTACGGGCCGTCAAACTGGTTTCCGGCAACGTCGATATCAAAACGGAATTACCCGGCGAGGTGCGGGCGCGGGTTGAGTCTCGGCTCGGATTCCGGGTTGGAGGCAAGATCGTCGCCCGCAAGGTCGACGTCGGTTCGGTCGTCAAGCGAGGGCAGGTATTGATGCAGCTCGATCCACAGGATCTGAAGCTTGCGCAGGCCCAGGCGAATGCCGCATTGAAAGCTGCCGAGAGCAACCGCGAACTGGCAAAGGCCGAGCTGCAGCGGTACCAGGAGCTCCGCGAAAAGAATTTCGTCAGCCAGGCGATACTCGATAGCAAGAAAACCGCATTGGACGCCGCCATTGCCAGCTATGACCAGGCCCAGGCGGCATACCGGAATCAGTCCAACCAGGCTGGCTATGCAGTCCTCGTTGCCGATGTTGACGGCGTCGTCACAGGCATCGACGCCGAGGCCGGACAGGTGGTCTCCGCCGGAAGTCCGGTCGTGAGGCTGGCGCAAAGCGGCGAGAAGGAAATCGTCATCGGCATACCGGAGGACAAGGTTGACGCGTTACGTGCCGTCGACGACGTGAAGGTGCGGATCTGGGCCAGGCCGAACGACCTGATGCCAGGCAAGCTGCGGGAAATCTCGCCGGTCGCCGACCCGGCAACGCGGACCTACACCGCCAGGGTCTCGATCCTCGAAGCTACCGATGACGTGAAGCTCGGCATGACAGCCTATGTCAGTTTCGCAGCCAGTTCGCCCGAGGCGATGATCAAGGTGCCGATGACGGCACTGTTCCAGGAAAAATCGTCATCCGCGGTCTGGGTGGTCGACAACGGAG
>NZ_DAIUCO010000111.1:0-15860 GCF_036846085.1 Noviherbaspirillum sp.
CCCCTGCCTCACCCCTAACCCTCCCCCTACGAGGGGGAGGGGACCTTACGGAGATGGCTCGTGAGCCAGCGCTGTTAGTGGGTTGTCTAAAAAACGACTACTCGAAATCCGGCTCATCCCACCACGGGAAAAACGGCGGCATGTCGGTCGACACCTTGTTAGGAAAGACCGCCGGCCGCTTCTCCAGAAAGGCGGTGACGCCTTCGCGGGCATCGGCCGATTGACCGCGCGTCTGGATGGAGCGGCTGTCGATGCGGTGCGCGAACATCGGATGCGGCGCCGCCGCCATGCGCCACATCATCTGGCGGGCAAGGGCGACCGATACCGGCGCGGTGTTGTCGGCGATCTCGCGGGCAATCGCGTGCGCAGCAGGCAGCAGCTCGTCGGGCGCATGCAGCGAGCGGACAAGTCCGCGCACCAGCGCCTCGTCGGCGTTGAAGATCCGCCCGGTCATGGACCATTCGAGCGCGGTCTGCATGCCCACCAGCTGCGGCAGGAACCAGGATGACGCGGCCTCCGGCGTGATGCCGCGCCGCGTGAAGACGAAGCCGAAGCGCGCTTCGGTGGAGGCCAGGCGCATGTCCATCGGCAGTTGCATGGTTGCGCCGATGCCGACCGCCGGTCCGTTGATGGCGCCGATGACCGGCTTCAGGCTCTGGTAGATGCGCAGGGTATTGGTGCCGCCGCCGTCGCGGTAGACGTCGCCCACCTTCAGCGATTCGCGCGTGAGGTCGCCTGGGTTGGCCTGGCGGTCGAAAGTCGCGCCGCCGGACGACAGGTCCGCGCCGGCGCAGAACGCCCTGCCGGCACCGGTGACGATCACGACCCGCACGTTGTCGTCGGCGTCGGTCTCGTCGAACAGCGCGATCAGTTCCTCGCGCATCTTCGCGTTGTAGGCATTCAGCTTTTCGGGGCGGTTCAGCGTGATGGTGGCAACGCCCCGGTCGACGCTGTAGAGAGTGGTTTCAAGAGTAGGCAATGGCATGGAGGTCTCCGGACTGTGAAGGATGCCCGCGCCGATGTCGGCGGCCATGCGGGCATCGCGGTTCTTATGCTGTCGTGAAAAGGCGGTATCAGCCGCCCACCATTCCCGCCAATCGCTGGCGGACCAATCCCTCGGCCTCGGCCATGATGCGGTCGATGAGTTCCTTGACGGTGGGCACGTCGCGGATGAGGCCGGCCACCATGCCGCAGGACCATGCGCCGGCATCCATCTCGCCTTCCAGCATGATGCGCGGGTAGACGCCTGCGACCTCGGCGGCGATATCTTCGAATTTCAACGAGGAGCCCAGGCTGCGCTCCTTCTCCAGCAGGCGTTCCACCGCGTTGTTGGTGAGCACGCGTTCGGTGTTGCGCAGCGGGCGCATGACGAGGCGCGTGTCCAGTTCGCTCGCGGCGACGATCGCCTGCTTGACGTTCTCATGGACCGGCGCCTCTTTCGTGGCGATGAAGCGCGTGCCCATGTTCATGCCTTCCGCGCCCAGCGCCAGCGCCGCCACCAGCGAGCGGCCATCGGCCATGCCGCCCGAGGCGACGAAGGGAATCTTGAGTTCTTCGGCCGCGCGGGGGAGCAGGATGAAATTGGGCACATCGTCTTCGCCCGGGTGGCCGCCGCATTCGAAGCCATCCACGCTGACGGCATCGCATCCGATCGTCTCGGCCTTCAGCGCATGGCGGACGGCGGTGCATTTGTGGATCACCTTGACACCGGCTTCCTTCAGCCCCGGCAGCCACTTCTGCGGATTGTTGCCCGCGGTTTCCACCACCTTCACGCCGCCGTCGATGATGGCCTTGATATAGCCCGGATAGTCGGGCGGCGTCACCGCCGGAAGAAAGGTGAGGTTCACGCCGAAGGGCTTGTCCGTCATTTCCCTGCAGCGGGCGATTTCCTCGGCGAGCGCGGCGGGGGTGCGCTGCGTCAGCGCGGTGATGATGCCGAGACCGCCGGCATTGGAAACCGCCGCCGCGAGTTGTGCGTAGCCGACGAAGTGCATGCCGCCCTGGATGATGGGATGCTCGATGCCAAAGAGTTCGGTGATCCGTGTCTTCATAAATCCTCTGATGAAATGATTATTCAGGGCCTGCTGCCAGGCTTGCCGCTGGCGCTGCGGGCGATGAACGCTGCTTGACTTCCAGGACGCAACCGATCGGCAGCGTTGTGCCCCGATGTGGTCATCGGACACTACAGCAGCGTCCCACACCGGGTTCTGCGATAGCGCAGGTGATCCGCCATCGCATGTTTGGCAGGTTCCGCACCAATGCGTAGCGGGACCGGCAATCGCGGAGATAAAGCTGATTGTTCCCCTGCGTGTTGCCAGTAATTCTGCTTCAGTTTCTCACTGCAGAACTGAGTTTCATTATCATTTGATCTTTCCATGCCGTCAACCGACGCATGACGTATCGCCTGTTGGTCCGTGCTTCCAGCCATGGAATCGATATGACACCGGTATTGCGTATTGAAACCGAATCGGCGGTTGCAGAGTCGGATAGTTACTTACTTTGTCATCAGAACATTGCCTCAGGCCCTGAACATTCTCGGGAGTTTCACCATGGACTTCATTCCGCAGTCGCCGGCGTCGTGCAAAAACCTATTGCTTTCATTGCTGCCCGAAAAGGACTACCAGGCGCTGCTTCCGCATCTGGAAGTGCTTGAGACGCCTATGCATTTCAAGCTCTTCGAGCGGAACGCGCCGTTTGAGTATGCCTATTTCCCGCTGATCGGCGAGCATTCGATCCTTGCGACGATGGAGAATGGTGCGGCGGTGGAAGTGGGAACGGTCGGCTTCGAGGGATTTTCCACGATCGACCTGCTCTTGGGCGGCGATGTCGCCACCGAGTCGACCATCTGCCAGATTCCGGGGCACGCACTTCGGCTTCCGGCCGCCGTTTTCAGGAAGATGACCAACGAGGACACGCCGTTGCGGCGCATTGCGCTGCGCTATCTCAACGCCTATCTCAGCCAGGTATCCCAATCCGTGGCGTGCAACCGCCTGCATGCGATCGAACAGCGGCTGGCGCGGTGGCTGCTCATGAGCCATGATCGGATGCAACAGCCGGAATTCCAGCTTACCCAGGAATACCTTGCAATGATGCTGGGCGTGCATCGGCCCAGTGTCAGTCTTACCGCAGGGACGCTGCAACGCGCAGGACTGGTTGAATTCAAGCGCGGCAGGATCAGGATCGTCGATCGCCAAGGCCTGGAAGAGGTCTCCTGCGAATGCTATGGAATCGTGCGGGACCAATTTTCGCGGCTGCTCGGCCAGGGTTTCGGCTGAATGGCGCTTCGAGGATGGGTGACGATGCGTGTCCGGCACCCGATCAGGAGCGGGCGCCTGCCTGATGCCACGACCACTCCACCGCGGGACGGCGCGGCCAGAAGAACGGCGTCGCACTGCCGGTGTAATCACGGTAGTCGCCACCGTAGGCTGCTTTCAAGCGCGCCTCCTCATGCATCGAGCCGAGCACGAAGTACGCGGTACTGAGTAGGTTGAAGGTCAGGCGGCGGGTGGTCATGTGCGGCGTCAGCCAGAAGATCGGGATGCCGGAAAAATTGAGCGGATGGCGGCTCCACAGGAAGGGGCCGGTGATGGTCAGCCGGCCGTCGGCGCCGCGTTCCGGTCCCTGCGCGACCGGGCCGGCCGGCATGGCATCGCCGCGCAAGCCCGCGCGCAGATTGTCCAGCCCCGCCAGCCGGCTGATGCCGACCTGGCGTGCCGCGACCACGATATGCGCCAGGCCGGCGGCCTGTCCTGCCCGCATCGCCAGCGCCACCGGTCCATGCAGCCGGTACAGCGTCCGCGCCGGCAGGCGGGCGCCGTAAGCGATCAACAGTCCGAAGGTCGCCACCGACTGGCATACATAGAACATCCGGTATCCCGCATCCCTGCGCCGTTCGCCGACCAGCGCGCCGGCGAGTCGCTTGCACCTGTCGCTGGCCAGCGCGCTATGCAGGAGCGCGAAGGCAACTGTTGCCAATCCGATTTTCGCTGCGGGCCGCATGCATTCTCCATCGTCATTCATCCGGCATCCATCAAGCAAAAACAGGACCGGCAACGCGATTTCCCCAAGGAGACAAACGGCAGGTCGTACATTGATCCAATTCAAGCAATGCGTTCCTGCCGGCGGTCCGGGCTTGCATTTCGCAGCATTGATTCTTACGGTGTCAGTTACCACGCATTTTCCGGGATGACGATGCCGACCAGTGTTTGTACAAATCTCGCTGCAGCGGTAGCGCTGGCCATGTCCCTGCTGACTGCCGGCGCCGGCGCCCAGACTCCGCCCTCGCCCGCTCAAGGAGGACAGGCCGGAGCGGGCAGGCAGCAGACCTTGACCTTGCCGGCGCCGGCCCAGCCGGCGAAACGCGAACCCGGCTCGGTCACTTTCATCGGCAACGCCACCGTCATCATCCGCTATGGCGGACTGACCATCCTGACCGACCCGAATTTCCTGCACAAGGGCGATCATGTGCATCTCGGCTACGGCCTGACGTCGGAGCGCCTCACCGATCCGGCGATCGATTTCGACAAGCTGCCGCCGATCGACCTGGTGCTGCTGTCGCACCTTCACGGCGATCATTTCGATCACCTGGTGGAAAAAAAGCTCAAGCGCGACATGCCGATCGTCACCACCGCCGATGGCGCCGCCGGGCTGGAACAGCTCGGCTTCATCAACCGCTATGGCCTGAATACCTGGGATACGCTCACCGTCACCAGGGGCGATACGACACTGCGCATCAACGCGATGCCGGGGCGGCACGGCCCGCCAGTGCTGGCCGGCCTGCTGCCGGATGTGATGGGATCGATGCTGGAGTTCAGCGTCGCCAACGGAAACGATATGCCGCCGTACCGCATGTACATCAGCGGCGATACGCTGGTGTACGACGACATCCAGAACATTCCGCGCCGCTACCCGGACATCGATCTTGCGCTGCTGCATCTCGGCGGCACCCGGATTCTCGGCGTGATGAAGGTCACGATGGATGGCGAGGATGGCGTTCGCATGATGCAGATCATCGCGCCGCACCATGCCATCCCCATTCATTACAACGATTACACCGTCTTCAAATCGCCGTTGAGCGATTTCCAGAAAGCGGTCACCGAAGCCGGGCTGCAGGACAAGGTGACGTATCTGAAGCACGGCGACACCTACCGTTTCCGTCCCCGGGAAAAGTAGCGCGTCAGGCCGGTTCGACCAGCTTGAGCCCGACGATGCCCGCCAGAATCAGGCCGACACACAGCAGGCGCGCCGTGGACGCGGAGTCGCCGAAGAGAATGATGCCCAGGGTCACCGTGCCGATCGCCCCGATGCCGGTCCATACCGCATAGGCGGTGCCGATCGGCAGCGTCTTCATCGCCAGTCCGAGCAGGCCGACACTGATGATCATCGACAACACCGTCCCTACGGTCGGCCATAAGCGGGTGAAGCCCTCGGTGTACTTCAGGCCGACCGCCCAGCCGATTTCAAACAAACCCGCGATAAACAAAATAATCCACGCCATGTAAGCTCCTTGAAAAGCGGCGGAAGGTCCGCCAGTGAGGATGGCGGGTATTGTAGAGGGCGGCGAACAAATGCGTTGCTATACTCGCCGTTCCGCTGGAATGACGACCGGCAAGCATGATTGCATCTGGAAAGGCAGCAATGAATATCCTGTTTTACGGCTATGCGGAGACGGCAAACGACTGGACGGCATTGCTGGCGCGCCTGCTGCCGCATGCACGAATCAGCGTCTGGGAGCCGGGCGATACTTCTGCCGCCGATTATCTCGTCGTACGCAACCCGCCGCAGGCAATGCTGGCGTCCCGGCCCGGACTGAAAGCGGTGTTCAATCTCGGCGCCGGCGTGGATGCGCTGCTGCGGCTGCGTGCCGGGCACCACTGCCCGGCCCTCGACGAAGCCTTGGTCATCCGGCTGGAAGATGCCGGCATGGGCGTGCAGATGGCGGATTACGTCAGCCACGCGGTCCTGCACTTTCAGCGCCGCTTCCACGAGTATGAACGCCAGCAGCGCGCGGCCATCTGGCGGCCGTTGCAGGTGACGCCCAAGCCGGCATTTCCGGTCGGCGTGATGGGAGCCGGCGTGCTCGGCGCGGAAGTCGCCGCCGGACTTTGCCGGCTCGGCTTCCCGGTGCGCATCTGGAGCCGCAGCGCCAAGGAGATCGCAGGCTGCACCAGCTTCGCCGGACCGGACCAATTGCCGGCGTTTGCGCAGGACCTCAAGGCGCTCGTCAACCTGCTGCCTCTGACCGCGGCGACGCGCGGCATCCTGAATGCCGCCTTGTTCGACCGGCTTGCCGACGGCGCCTTCCTGATCAACGTGGCGCGCGGCGCGCACCTGGTGGACGATGATTTGCTGGACGCAATCCGGCGCGGAAAAATCGATGCCGCCCGGCTCGATGTGTTCAATGCCGAGCCGCTGCCCGCCGATCATCCGTTCTGGCATGAGCCGGCGATTTACCTGACCCCGCACGTATCTGCAGAGAACGACATGGAACAGAGCCTGGGGCAGATCGCCGACAGGATCCGGGCGCTGGAAAACGGGCAGCCGGTCACCGGCGTGGTGAACTGGCACGACGAGTACTGATACGGCACGCACCAACGGCAAGCGACGACCATGACAATCCACTTCAGCGATAAGGCGCAACGGGTGCTCGTCACCGGCGCGACAGGTTTCATCGGGCAACTTCTCGTGCGGGAATTGCTCGACGACGGGCACCGGGTCATCGTGCTGACACGCGATCCCGCGCGAGCCGCCGCATCGCTCGGTTCGCAGGTGCGTTGCATCGACGCCATGCACAACCTCCCGCCGGAGGAGCACATCGATGTCATCATCAACCTCGCCGGCGCGCGCATCCTCGGCTGGCGCTGGACGGCGTCGCGTCGACGGACCCTGTTGCAGAGCCGGGTCGGCGTGACTGACGGAGTCGTCGCATGGGTTGCGCAGGCGCGCCATAAACCGCGCCTCATGCTGTCGGCATCGGCGATCGGCTATTACGGTATCCAGCGACAGGGCGACAACACGCCGCTGGATGAACACAGTCCGCCACAGCGCATCTTCATGTCGGAGCTGTGCCAGACCTGGGAAGCATCCGCCCGGAAAGCCGCGGTGCACGGCGTGCAGGTGATGCAGATGCGCTTCGGCCTCGTACTCGGCAAGGGCGGTGCGCTGCCGATGATGCTGCTGCCGATCAAACTTGGTGTCGGTGGACCGCTCGGCGGCGGAAACCAATGGTTATCATGGATTCATGTGCAGGATCTGCTGCGCGCCATGGCGCACTTGTGGCACCTGAGCGAACGGCATGCGAATGGCATGCCGGACATCGGCGGCGCCTACAATTTCACCGCGCCCGGAAGCGTGCCGCAACGCGAATTCAGCAGCATCGCCGCCGCGCTGCTGCACCGGCCCAGTTTTCTGCCGACGCCGGGCTGGCCGATGCGGCTGACGCTGGGCGAGCAGTCGGACCTGTTGCTGGAAGGACAGCGCGTCGTGCCGCAGCGGCTGCAGTCCAGCGGCTTCGAGTTCCGGTATCCGGAGTTGCGCGTCGCGCTGCGCGACTGCATCGATTGAGCCGGAGTGCGGTTGCATGTACATGCCGCACGCAATGCATCATCGGCGCATCAAGCATTATCTATGCATCATGACTTTTCCGGAGCCTGCCTCATGCAAGACTTCAAGCGACTGCTGATCCTGGTGGCTGCATGCGCGCCGCTCTCATCGCTTTTCGGAACGCCGGCCGCGCATGCCGCGGACGAGAGCGACTTCAGCGGCGCATGGGTCGCCTGGATATGCCCGTCAGGCGCCGGCAGGGACTCGGGCAAGTGCTCCAATTTCGTGATCGAGCTGATCCAGAAGGACAGCAAGCTGTGCGGCACCCATGTATTCGCCACGCCCGGCGCCAGCCAGATGGACGAGGGCGATGCCGCTTCGCTGACCGGCGATATCACCGGCGATGCCGCGTCCGTCGTCGTGCTGAGCGGCAGGGTGTCGCCGCCACTGAAGGTCTCCGGCGAACTCAAGCTGACGAAGAACAGCCGCCTGCAATGGCGTCGTCAGGGCAACCCGTCCGGCGATCATCTGCTGCCTGAATCGGCCACCTTCACCAAGTCGCGCAGCAAGACCCTGCGCACCGCCACCTTCGAACGCGACCTTCAGCTTGCCTGCGCGGCGCAGCTCACGCCGCCGCCGCCGAAGGAAGCGTCGCCCGAGCCCGCCTTGCGACCGATTCCGACGGAACGGATCGAGCAGACCAAGTAAGGCTCAGCTCAACAGCTTCGGCTCGCCTTCCAGCACCAGCAGATACATCCCGTTCTCATCCGGGCCGAAATAGGCTTTCGCGCGGTAATACACCTGCTTGTCCACCGGGAACGGCTCGCCGACCGGCGGCATGTAGTCCAGTTCCTGGATGCCGTAGTCGGTCTTCGCCCCGTCGGCCTGCTGGTGAATGATTTGAACATGCATATCGTGCGCTCCATGGTCGGGATCGGAAACAAATAGAGTCGCCGATCGCAAAACGGTTGCAGTGTCCGCAGGAATTATTGCGCCGCCGGCGATCGAATCTTCTGTGCCGCATAGTGGTCCAATCCGGATGACATCAAGTGGAGAATCCATGCCGACTCAACTCGCAGGAGGATGCGCGTGCGGTGCCATCCGGTATGCATGCAGCGAACCGCCCCTGGGTATGTTCAACTGTCATTGCCGCGATTGCCAGCGCGCCGGCGGCGGTCCGTTCTCGCCGCTGATGGCAATGGCTGCCAGTACCGTGCGGATCGACGGCACGCCGGCTTTCTACACCGCGCAGGCAAGCGGCGGCAACCACGGAACCTGTGGCTTTTGCGCTGTTTGCGGGACGCAACTCTTCGCCCGCAATCCCGACAGGCCGGATGTGCTGATGATCAAGGCCGCCAGCCTGAATGAACCTGCCGCCTTCAAGCCGGTGGCCGATATCTGGACCGTCAACGCATTGCCGTGGGTCCATTTCGACCGGCATATTCCAAAGGTATTCAAATCGCCCCCGGTACTCGAAAAGGACGACCTGGTACGGTTCTGAAGGGAAACGTTCGCGGGTTGCCGTCCCCGATTGTCCGGCGCTTGTGCTGGCTCAGGCATCGGTGGCCGCGCGGTTGACACCCCACAAAAAGCCCTCGGCCGGTACCGGTTATACCTGTCATACGACATGACAAGGAGCACGACATGAATGATGGTGTACGACTTCCGGACTTCAATGTGATGGTGGCACTGCACCAGCACGACCCCGAAGCCTTCGAGGCATTCCGCAGGCATTTGCTGCGCGAGGCCGTGGACTATGCGCCGGTGATCCATCGTCCGGCACTGGAAAAATTGCTGACCCGCATAGAAACCGCCCGCGAGTCTGCCGCCACGCCGATGGAAGCGGTACTAATCGCCTCCCGCATGATGCAGGATTCGATGAACCAGCTGATGACCACCTGGGAGCATGCCCAGCAGGCGGTCGCCGGTCTCCAGGCCTCGCTGCTCATCGAGCGGGTGCGCAACCGATAGACGTCTTGCACGACACCTGAAACCTGGGCCGCATCGGCAGGCGATGCCTGCGCGAAACGCCCGGGAAACATCACCGGGAAGTACGCTCTTCCTCAGGCGCCTTACAAGCGGTTTTTTTACCGGTTGCCACTTCGTGGCTTTTTTCTTTCTTCCGGTTTACAGGCCTGTTTCCAATCGATACACTATGTAAAAGCAAAACCAGGTTCTGCAATGCAGAATTGGGAATAGCTGGCATCTGGTTTCGGCGTTGCAAGTGATTCTAACGTTGCTGCAATAACCTCCTGCATGCAGCGGGCCCATGGCCTGCAAATCGGTCCGACGGAACGACTTCCGCCGGATCACAGTATCAGCCCAATAATTATCAAGGAGACAGGTTGTGAAGAAACCATCATTGAAGGTTGGCGTTCTCGTTCTGGGCAGCGCCCTCTGGCTGGCAGGCTGCGGCGGCAGCGACGACCCGGCACCGGCACCACCACCACCGGCACCCGAAGAAAAGCGCCTGCAGGATGACCGCGCATTCGTCGTGCCTAATGCGGCCACGGCATCCGATTTCGAAGCCGGTGCGGGCGGCGCAGCCAGCTTCCGGGCCCTGACCGGCACCACCGTTGAAACCGACCGCTGGACCGGCGTGCTGAACGGCGCCGGCTACCGCATCGAAGTACCGAAGAACTGGAACGGCAAGCTGGTGATGTACGCACACGGCTACGTCGGCACCGTTGCACAACTGGCGATCACCATGCCGTCGATCCGCCGTTACCTGATCGAAAACGGCTACGCCTGGGCAGCATCGAGCTACAGCAAGAACTGGTACGACGTCCGTGCAGGCGTGGAAGACACCAACGCGCTGGCACTCAATTTCACCAAGATCGCCGGTGAAAAAGGACGTACGCTCGCCGCACCGACACGCACTTACATCGTCGGCCATTCGATGGGCGGCCATATCGCCGGCGCAGCCGTCGAAGCGGAAACACTCGCAACCGCCAACAACAAGGTAACGTACAACGGCGCCGTGCCGATGTGCGGCGTGATGGGCGATACCGAACTGTTCGATTATTTCGCTGCTTACCAGGCTGCAGCGCAGACGCTGGCCGGACGGGCGACACATCCGCCCGAGCGTTTCGGCGAAATCGCCACCGAAGTCCGCAATGCACTGTTCACCACCTTCAGCACCGTGCCGACCGCGCAGGGCGCCAAGCTGGCGGGAATCGTCCAGAACCTGACAGGCGGCGCACGCCCGGTATTCGCACAGGGCTTTGGCAACACCGGGTTGCAGAGCGTCGTGTGGGGCACCTTCGGCAGCGACGGCACCGTCAATGGCATCCTGACCAAGAGCCCGCTTGATACCCGCCGCTTCACCTACCAGCTGGACAGCGATCCGGCGCTGACCGCCGAGGAAACCACGCTGAATGCGACGATCCCCGATCGCACCGGCGATACGGACGCGAACCGCCTCCGCAGGGACGGCCTGCGCTGGATTCCGAAGGTCAACGGCAAGTTCAGTGTGCCGGTCGTGACCATCCACACACTCGGCGACATGTACGTGCCGTTCAGCATGCAGCAGATCTATCGCCAGCGTGCTGATGCATCCGGTAACGGCAACCTGCTGGTCCAGCGTGCAATCCGTGCTCCAAGCCATTGCGACTTCACGGTGGCCGAGCAGGTCGATGCATTCGCCGCCATGATCAACTGGGCGGAGAACGGCGTGAAGCCGGCCGGTGATGATGTGATGAATCCAGCGACGGTTGCCAGCCCGACCTACGGTTGCGCATTCACCCGCAATGCGGCCACGACACCGGAGGACAGCGCGACCACCGTCGGTACACGTACCGCGATTGCGCCGATGCTGACCGCCTGCCCGGCGAACTGATCGGTCATTCCACGCAGTAAGGAAACGCCCGCCTCGTGCGGGCGTTTTTTATTCCCGGGATTTCCCCGCCCGGTCGCCGATTGAATTGACGCGTTAGTTCAATGGAAGCGGAACGGGCCGACGCGCTGCACGACGCAGAAGAGTGCACTAGGACGCTTTGTTTTTCAGGAAGTCCACAAGGGACAAGTGTTCCGTCCGGACGCCGCAACGGGCCATTCAGAACCGTTCGTGACCCTGCAGGAAACGCCACTGCCCCTGCGGCAGTGCCGCCAGCGGCACGCGGCCGATGCGCAGGCGCTTCATCGCCTGCACCCGCAGGCCCACTTTCTCGCACATGTGTGCAATCAAACCGCGCGGCGGTGTTTTAAGCGCAAAGCGCAGCCGGTGTTCGCTCTGCCAGCTGACCTTGATCGGTGGAAGCGGCTTGCCGTTCCAGGTCAACCCATGATTCAGCAATGCCAGTCCATACGGAACAAGCTCGCCTTCGACGTCGACGATGAACTCATGTTCGATCCTCGCCGCGTCGTCGATCAGCTTGCGCTTGATGCGCCAATCCTGAGTGAACACCAGCAAGCCGCTGGCTGTCGTTTCCAGGGGATCAGTCAGCGTGAGTCCGGCAAGATGACGATTCAGGAGCCGGATGCCGGAACGGTCGCCGGCATCGCGCAGCTCGGCGGTAAGGGATTGCGCCGGATCGATGGCAAGTGCATCGATGCCGGCGGGCTTGTGAAATAGAAACGTTGCCGGCTCCGGCGGCGTCAGGCTCGCGTCCGGCGACAGGGTGACGATCTGTTGCGCTACCCGGAACCCGGGCTCCTCGATGACCACGCCGTCCACGGTCACCCAGCCGCCCTCGATATACTGCTCCGCCTCGCTGCGGGAGCAGGCGAACAATTCGGCAACACGTTTGGAAAGACGGATGGATTCGGTCATGAAGAGGAGCTAGGCAATGGGGCGAGCGGACATTGTACGCGGCAATATCGAACCGGCCGTCGACAAGGTGCTTCCAAATTGGGCCCGCGTTTCTACCGGGCGCTTCCCGTATCGGTTTCCGCGTAGCGTCCCACGGCTTCCATCAGCTCGACCACCGAGCCGCCTTTCACCTGCACCACGCGCTGCGCGCCGGCGATCGTTTCCGGCCGGTGGGCGATGATGAGCCGAGTGAGCTTCATCTGGTTCAGCATGGTGTTCACGGCACGCTCGTTGCCCACATCCAGGTGGCTTGTCGCCTCGTCCAGCACCAGCACACGCGGGCGCTTGTACAGTGCGCGCGCCAGCAGCAGGCGTTGCTTCTGTCCGCCGCTCAGGCCCGAGCCGAGGTCTCCCACCAGCGTCTGGTAGCCCATGGGCATGCGCGCGATCTCATCGTGCAACTGGGCCAGCCGCGCACAGCCTTCGATGCGCTGCGGATCAGCCTGCGGGTCGAAGAAGCTGATGTTGTCGGCCAGGCTTCCGCTGAGCAGCACATCATCCTGCATCACGGTCCCGAGCTGCCGGCGGACGTTGGCCAGGCCGAGCCGGCGCACCGGTACGCCGCCATACAGCACCTCGCCTTCCGTGGGCGGCAGCAGGCCGAGCATTATTTTCAGCAATGTGGTCTTGCCCGCACCCGACGGGCCGGTGACGGCCACGCTCTCGCCGGCCTCGACCTTAAAGCTGGCATTCTTCAGCACCCATGGCTCGCCTTCCGCATAGCGGAAACTCACATCGCGCAGTTCCAGGCTCGGCGCCAGATGGCCGAGGTCGCTGTCGGGTACGGTGTCCTTCTCCGGTGGCGCAAGCGCGATGTCGGCCAGCCGCTCGGCGTGCAAACCGAGCATTTTCATTTCCACCGCGCAGTTGATGAGCGCTGATATCCGGCTGGTGAACTGTCCCTTGTAACTGATGAAGGCAAACAGCATGCCGATGGTGAACGGCACGGCCCCGCCGGTTTGTGTCGACAGAATGATCTTGGCGCCCAGCCACAGCACCAGCAGATTCTCCATCCCGAAAATGAAGGTGTTCGCGGTGGTGAAACCAATGTTCATGCGGGCGGTCCGCACATCGCGGTTCTGCACGTCGACAATCAGGTTTTGCCAGCGTGCGCGGCGCTCCTCCTCGCGGCCGAACAGCTTGAGCGGCTGGATGGCGCGGAGGGTTTCGAGAAAGTGCGTGTTCTCCCTGGCCGCGATCACCAATCGCTCGGCCGCGGCCTCGCGAAACGGCAGGTACGATGCCCACCGCAGCAGGCCGTAGGCGGCCACCGCGGCGCAGGACACGGCGGCCAGCAGAGGGGCATAGACGAGCATCATCGCCAGCGCAGCCACGGCCATCAGGCCGTCCAGCACGGATTCGATAGCGGTGGTGGTCAGCGTCTTCTGGATCGCGCCGACCGCGCCGAAGCGCGACGTCACGTCGCCCAGATGGCGCTTCTCGAAGAAATCGACCGGCAGCCGGACCAGGTGCGCGAACACATTGCCCGCCCATTGCAGCGATAAGGTCTGACCCAGCACCATCACCATCCACGAGCGCGCCATGCCGATGGCTGTTTGCGCGACCAGCAGCAGGCCGAAACCGAGCACCAGCACGGTGAGCAGGTCGCTATCGCCCGAGGTGAGCACTTCATCGACGACGATTTGATTTAATAGCGGCGCGACAAGGACGAAAAGTTCCAGTACCGCGGCGGTGACGAAAATCTGTGCCAGCGAGCGCTTCAGGCCCATAACACGGCCGGTGAGCTGCGACAGCTTCAGCCGCGGGCCCCTGTCCTGGGGCTGAAAGTCGGCGTTGGGTGACAGTTCCAGCGCCACGCCGGTGAAGTGATTGGACACCTGCTGCGGAGACAGGCGGCGTTCGCCCACGGCGGGGTCGAGGATCAACACATGGTCGCGGGTCACCTTCTTGAGCACGACGAAGTGGTTGAGGTCCCAGTGCAGGATGCAGGGAAGCTTCAACGCACGAAGTTCATCGAGCTCCAGCCGCAATGGCCGCGATGAAAAACCCACCGCGCCGGCATGGGCCATCAGCTGCTGCAGGTTCGCGCCCTTCAGGCTGACGGGAAAGCGGCGACGCAGGTCCGTCAGGTCCAGGTGCAGCCCATGGGCGGAAGCCAGCATGGCCAGGCAGGCCAGCGAACATTCGGTGGATTGGGATTGAAGGATGAGCCGCATTGTCATTGATCGTGTATTTGGAAGTTGCGGCACCCTCAGGCGCCGCGGGCCAGCGGTTGAAAAGCCGCTTCATCATTGGCCGGCATGGGTGCAATGGATCGGGACAAGGGATGTTGCCAGAAGTTTTCCGCAGAACGCCGGGAAGCAGGCCGCTGCTTACGGCTGATCGCATCCCCCGCCGCCACCGCTGCTGCCAGATACCCCGTTGACTTCATTGATGCCCAGTTCTTGCATTCGCAGGAGACTGAGATCAAACCTTCCGCGCCGAATATCGTGGCCGGCGCAGCGATACTTTTTATTGCGCGTCGGGAACGCTTCCCGGGCTCATCAGATTGGGAGGGTCCAGCGGCACGACGACGGCCTTTGGCGGCATCGGTGCAATAGGGTGGGGCAGCGGATATCGCCAGAACATGTCAGGCGAAATGCAGCAGATCAGGCCGCCGCTTACGGCCGATGCTTCCTCAGCGGTCAACGTCCGGCTTGCCGGATGGGCGGTTGATTGATTGAACCAGATTTGACTTTTCATCGATGTATCTCCAACGTAGCTCGTAAAAGGCCGCATGCGGGGAGGTGCTTTGGCAGCCACGCATGCGGCTGTTTCACATCAGGCTTGTGCAAGCCGATGCATGGTGCTCAGCACAGCGTGGGGTCGACAGCAACGAATTGACCGAAGTAGGGTTTCCATTCGTAGGAATCCCCAAGGAAGCCGCCGACGCCGCCGGTGGGGTTGATGTACATGGAGTCGTTGACGGACGCGGATGTGAAATCAGAAATCATTCCGCCTCCCCCGCCAATATCGCCATTGGAAATATTGCCGCCGATGAAGCTGCCTGTCGCCGCGCAATACGGGACGAAGGGCGTTCCAAAACACAGGGCGGCGCCGAAGATGGCCCCCAGGTATTGACCGGCGCCAGTGAGGCCGCCGGACACCAATTCTGCTTGCTGCGTAGATAATTCCTTCATTGCTTTCTCCTGATAACTGAAATGCAGTCTGAAATGGCGGTCAGACCTTCCGCGTTGACATCGGCAGTACCGCTTCCGGGCTTCGTACCAGGATCTGCAAGCTGCTCGAGGCCGCCAACATCTGCTCCAGCACCCATTCCCATACCGCACGACGGTCCTGCGGCACGTCGGCTTCCAGGGCCATGCCGGGCTTGGGCGGCTTGGCCTGTCCGTAGGTAGGAATGACCTGTTTCTGCAGCCTGGTGCTGATGCGATACAGCAGCTCGTTGCTCTGCGCCGCCCTCGACAGCGCCTCCGCCTGGCCCGATCGCAAATCCTGCGTCTTCCAAAAAGACTCTCTCCGATTAGAGCAGCATGAAAAGATAGCC
>NZ_DAIUCO010000112.1:0-15794 GCF_036846085.1 Noviherbaspirillum sp.
TGCATCGGCAACACCACCACCATGCGCCAGGCGCTGGAGTGCTGCCACAAGGGCTGGGGCCAGTCGGTGATCATCGGCGTGGCGGCGGCCGGGCAGGAGATCAGCACGCGGCCGTTCCAGCTCGTGACCGGGCGGGTATGGAAAGGCTCCGCCTTCGGCGGCGCGCGCGGGCGCACCGACGTGCCGAAGATCGTCGACTGGTACATGGAAGGCAAGCTCAACATCGACGACCTCATCACCCATACGCTGCCGCTCGACCGCATCAATGAGGGCTTCGACCTGATGAAGAGCGGCGAGTCGATCCGCTCCGTCGTACTGTACTGATCATGCTCGAGATCATCAGCGAACACGGCTGTTTCGGCGGCGTCCAGGCGTTCTACCGGCACGATTCCGACGAGATCGGCTTGCCTATGCGGTTCTCGGTCTATCATCCGCCGCGCGAACGCCAGCAGCTAGTGCCGGTGCTGTTCTTCCTCGCCGGGCTCACCTGCACCGAAGAAACCTTCATGATCAAGGCCGGCGCGCAACGCTTCGCCGCGCAGCACGGCATGATGCTGGTGGCGCCCGATACCAGTCCGCGCGATACCGGAATTGCAGGCGTCGATGCGGAGTGGGATTTCGGCAACGGCGCCGGCTTCTACCTCGATGCGACACAGCCGCCCTGGGACAAGCGTTTCCGGATGGAGTCCTACATCGTGCGGGAGCTGGTGCCGCTGATCCTCAATGAATTCAATGCCGACGCGGATCGGATCGGCATCTTCGGTCATTCGATGGGCGGTCATGGCGCACTGGTGCTCGCATTGCGGCATCCGGACCTGTTCCGCTCGGTGTCGGCATTTGCGCCGATCGCCGCGCCCACCCAGTGCCCGTGGGGACAGAAGGCGCTATCGCGCTACCTCGGCGATGACAGGGACCTGTGGTCGTCCCACGACGCCAGCGAACTGATGAAGCGGCTGCATGCGCCGTTTCCGCAAGGGATCCTCGTCGACCAGGGATTAAGCGACAAATTTCTGCAGGAGCAATTGCTGCCACAGGAATTCGAAACGGCCTGCGCCCATGCCAGCCAGCCGCTCACGCTGCGCCGGCATGAGGGCTATGACCACGGCTATTACTTCATCGCATCTTTCATGGAAGACCACATCGCATTTCATCGCCGCAATTTCGGCGACTGATGCCTGCAGACAAGGGGTCTACAAGCGGGATGCGCTGCCGGACGCGCGGCCCGCGAGCAGGGCAATCGTAATGGCGCCGACATGGCTGCCCTGGAAGCGCGCGATCTCCAGTTCATTCTGCGACGGCATGCGCTTGCCGTCCGGTCCGGCGATGGTGCCGGCGCCGTAGGGCGAGCCGCCGGAGATTTCATCCATGTTCGACAGCGCCTGGCAGGAATAGGGGACGCCGACGACGATCATGCCGTGATGCAGCAGCGTCGTATGCACCGAGGTGATGGTGGTTTCCTGTCCGCCATGCTGGGTCGCGGTCGAGGTGAAGACACTGCAAACCTTACCGATCAATGCACCTTTTGCCCACAGGCCGCCGGTACGATCGATGAAGTTGCGCATCTGCGCGGCCATGCTGCCGTAGCGTGTCGGCGTGCCGAAAATGATCGCGTCATATTCCGGCAGCTCCTCCACCGTCGCGATCGGCGCCTGCTGGTCGAGCTTCATGCCGGACTGCCTGGCGATATCTTCGGGAACGGTTTCGGGTACGCGCTTGATCACGACGTCGGTGCCCGCGACCGACCGCGCGCCGTCGGCGACGGCGTTCGCCATGACTTCCACGTGACCGTAGGACGAGTAATACAGGACCAGGATTTTTGCCATATCGTCTCCAATAAACATGCATGACGCCGCCGGTTGCGGCATCGCTCCGCCGCATCGAAGCAAACCGCATGCCGCGCGGCAGGCGGCACATGGAAGCGCATGTCCGTTATGCACATACGGCATAAGTTACTTCCCTGCATTTGATACGATGGCTGCCGCCCTGCTTCTTCAAAACCACATTTGGAATCACCATGGAATTCGTGCTGTCGCCGGAAATACTTGCCGTCCTGTTCATCGCCGCCACGCTGGCCGGCTTCGTCGATGCCATCGCCGGCGGCGGCGGCCTGATCACCATCCCGGTGCTGTTGCTGGCGCAGGTGCCGCCCCTGCATACGCTGGCGACCAACAAGCTGCAGGGCAGCTTCGGTTCGCTGACCGCCACCCTGATGATGCTGCGCAAGGGGCTCATTCAGTTCGCCAATGTGAAGGTGTTATTCGTATGTTCGCTGATCGGCGCGGCGCTCGGCGCGTTTGCGGTCCAGTTCGTCAGCACCAAAACCCTGGACGTGGTGATTCCTGCGGTGCTGGTTGCCATCGCGCTCTATTTCCTGCTGGCCCCCAATGCCGGCGCACTCGACAGCCGGCCCCGCATGACCGACGGCACCTATTGCGGCACGGTGGTGCCGGCGATCGGGTTTTACGACGGCATGTTCGGCCCCGGCACCGGTTCCTTTTTCTCGATGGCCGGCGTGGCGCTGCGCGGTCAGAACCTGGTGACCGCCACCGCCAATGCCAAGGCGCTCAACTTCGCCAGCAACCTTGGTTCCCTGCTGGTATTCATTTCCGGCGGCAAGGTGCTGTGGATCGCCGGTTCGGTAATGATTGCCGGCCAGATCGTCGGCGCCTGGGGCGGCTCGCATGCGATGGTGCGCGGCGGCACCAAGCTGATCCGGCCGATGATCGTTACAGTCTGCGTCGTGATGCTGGGACGCTATCTCTGGCAAAAGGGCCTGCTGCCGTTCTGAGCGGCCGGATGGATTTCCGGATTCGGGCTATGCTTCGGTAGGCCCAGCGACGCTGGCATCGCCCTTGCAAGCCGGGCTTCTTGAGCAATCCATCCCATCATGACTTCACGCAAAGACATTCCGCTGTCGGTGCTCGACCTGTCACCGATCCAGGCCGGCGGCACGCCGGCCGACGCGCTCCATCGCACGCTCGACCTCGCCCGCCACGCCGAGCGCTGGCACTATCACCGTTACTGGCTTGCCGAACACCACGGCATGCCCGGCATCGCCAGCGCCGCCACCGCGGTGGCAATAGGCTATGTGGCCGGCGGCACCGAGCGCATCCGCGTCGGTTCCGGCGGCATCATGCTGTCCAACCATGCGCCGCTGATCATCGCCGAGCAGTTCGGCACGCTGGAATCGCTGTATCCGGGACGCATCGATCTCGGGCTGGGACGTGCGCCCGGCTCGAACCAGGCGGTGATGCGCGCGATGCGCCGCCGCATGGAGAGCGACGGCGAGGAGTTTCCCGAGCAACTGGCGGAACTCCGGGCCTTCCTTGCACCGCGGCAGGAGGGGCGTATGGTGCGGGCGATTCCGGGCGAAGGCCTCGATATCCCGATCTGGCTGCTCGGCTCCAGCGATTTCAGCGCCCGCCTCGCCGCCCGGCTCGGCCTGCCGTTCGCCTTCGCCGGCCAGTTCTCGCCGGCCTACATGCAGACCGCGCTGAGCCTGTACCGGGGAGGCTTCCAGCCGTCGCCGGTGCTGGCGAAGCCGTATGCGATGGTCGGCGTCAATGTGTTCGCCGCCGATAGCGCGGACGAGGCGCACTACCTGTCGACCTCGCAGCAGCAGATGCACCTGAACCTGCAGCGCGGCATTCCGGGACAGATGCCGCCGCCGGTGCGCAGCATGGAAGGCTTGTGGCTGCCGCACGAGAAGGCGGGCGTGGAGTCGACGCTGCGGGCCTCCATCATCGGCGATCCGCAGATGGTGAAGGAACAGCTGGAGACCTTCGCCGCATCCACCCAGGCCGATGAACTCATCATCAACAGCATGATCTACGATCATGCCGCCCGGCTGCGTTCCTACGAGATCGTTGCGCAGGCATGGCGCGGCTAGGATAATGTAGCGGGAGGCGGCATGTTCATGGTGTACTGGACCGAAGGCAGCATCGGCGAAGGCGAGGCCCCGGCCTTCAGCCGGGGCTTTTCGTCTGAGGACATGTCCGGCGCGCTGCGCTTCATGGAAGAGTTGCGCGCCCGCCAGCGCAGCGGCGAAGCGATCAGCTTCGTCACAATGTCCTCCGAAAATCCACAGTCCGTCGGCCACCCCGGCGTGGCCGATCCGGCCGCCGACTACAACTGGAAAAAACGCCGGCGATGATGCGGGCCGCGCTTGCGGCAATCGGACCGGATCGGCTCCTGCCCGGCATAGGCTGGTACTATTGGCGACACTTCGCCAAGCCAGTCCCATCCAGCAAGGAGCCCTCCATGACTCTGCTCATCCTCGGCATCGCGGTTTTCATCGGCATTCATCTGCTACCGTCTTTCGCGCCTGCGCGGCACCGGCTGATCGGCCGGATGGGCGAAGGCGGCTACAAAGGCATGTTTTCCATCGTCTCGGCGCTCGGCCTGGCCCTCATCATTTTCGGCAAGGCCTACGCCGGCTTCATTCCGGTATGGACGCCGCCCGCATGGACACGCCACCTCGCGCTTACCCTGATGCCCTTCGCTTTCATCCTGCTGATCGCGGCCTACCTGCCGTCGAACATCAAGCGGCTGACCGCCCATCCGATGCTGTGGGGCGTCACGCTCTGGGCGGCGGCGCATCTTTCCGCCAATGGCGATCTCGCCTCATTGCTGCTGTTCGGGTCGCTCGGTGCCTATGCCCTGTTCGACATGTGGTCCGCCAACCGGCGCGGCGCGGCGCCGACGTCGAAGACCTATCCGGCCAGCCGCACGATTGCCGTGGTGGCCGCCGGCCTCGTGGCCTATGCCGCGTTCCTGTTCCTTCATCCCTACCTGTTCGGCGTGCCGGTCATCGTGCCGCGCGCTTAGCGATTTATTCATTCCGCTCGGCGCCAACGCATTCTTCGCAAAGCGTCGATAATTCCGGTTTCGAATTGAAACCAGGATCCGGCAATGAGTGATTTTCGCAGTGATACCGTGACGCAACCCACCGCCGCGATGAAGCGGGCAATGATGGAAGCCCCGCTCGGCGACGATGTGTTCAACGATGACCCGACCGTGCACCGCCTGCAGGAAATGGCGGCCGCCATGCTCGGTTACGAGGCCGCATTGTTCGCCCCCAGCGGCACCCAGACCAACCTCATCGCCTTGATGACGCATTGCCAGCGCGGCGATGAGGCGATTGTCGGTCAGCAGTGGCACACCTACCGCTGGGAAGCCGGCGGCATGGCGGTGCTGGGATCGATCCAGCCGCAGCCGCTGGAGCATCAGCCCGACGGGACGATCGCGCTGGGCGATATCGAAAACGCCATCAAGCCCGATGACCCGCATTTTGCCCGCACGCGGCTGGTGGTGATTGAAAACACCACCGGCGGCAAGCCGCTGCCGATGACCTATATGCGCGACGTCCAGCAGCTCGCGCAGCGGCGCGGCCTGCGCAGCCATATCGACGGCGCGCGCCTGTTCAACGCGGCGGTGGCGCTGGCACAGGAAGGCGGCGGCGATCCGGTGGCCACGGCGAAGGACATGTGCCAGGGCTACGATTCGGTGTCGCTATGCCTGTCCAAGGGCCTGGGCGCGCCGATCGGCTCGTTGCTGCTGGGCTCGGCCTCCTTCATCGCGCAGGCGCGCCGGTTGCGCAAGATGCTGGGCGGCGGCATGCGGCAGTCGGGCATGCTGGCGGCGGCCGGCATCCATGCATTGGAGCACCATGTGCACAGGCTGGCCGACGATCATGCGAATGCCCGCCTGCTGAGCGAGGGGCTGGCGGCGATCCTCGCGGATCATCCGGTCCTGTCGGGTCGCATGGCGGTGCATGCGGACAGGACCAACATTGTTTTCACGGATGTCGATGCCGAGCTGGGGCAGGCATTTTTCGCGTACCTGGCGGCCAATGATGTGAAGGTCACGGCGGGCGACCTGCGGGTGCAGCAGCGGCTGGTTAAGCGGGTACGCTGGGTGATGCACCTCGACGTCGACAGAAAGGATGTGGAACGGGCGCTGCAGGTGGTGAGAGGGTTCCGCTGAACCGATCAATCCGCAAGCCAGCTTCGCAATTGCGTGTACACCTCCGGCCGGTTCAGCAGATCCATATGTCCCGTCCGGTACGCCACCCATTGACGGGTTGACGGCAGCGACGGCGAACGCGCCCCGTGCGCATCGATGCCGAGGGCGCTGTCGAGCGGCACCAGTCCGTCTCCCAGCATCCGGTCGCCGATGTCGCCGCTCGCCCGGCCAAGCGTCGCGGCGATCGCATAGCTGCTCACTGTCGCAGGTAGCGGCACCGCCCGCGGCGCAGGGGCCTTCGCGGCAAAGCGGTCCTGTCCCTGCCAGTCTTCGTCAAGCAGGCTGGCATGGCGCAGGTCGGTGATGCCGGCACTGCGCAGTTTGCCCAGCCGGGCGAAGGGCGCGGTATAGCGGGTCGCCTGCAGGACGGTGTCGGCCCAGCTGCCGATGCGTTCCAACGGCGCGCCGTGATGCGGCGTGCCGAGAAAAACCAGCTTCTTCAGACGACCCAGCCACGCGTGGCGTTCGGCCGCCGCGGTGTGGCAGGCGCTTCGTGTTACCAGTCCGCCCATGCTGTGGCAGACGATCACCAGTTCCTCGACGGGTTGCGGCCAGTGCGCGACCAGCCGTTCGAGCAGGCCGGCGAATGCCCGGCCGTTTTCCGAGATGTGCAAACCGGTGTTGTAGTGCAGGTAAACCGGCGTGTAGCCAAGATCGCGGGCGAGGGCGGCGCCATGGTCGTGGCCTTGTCGCCGCCATTGCAGGTCGTTCATGCACAGGCCGTGCGCCATGATGAGCAGCCTGCCATTCGCAGCGGGAAGGGCGGCTTGCAGCGCGGGCTTGTCGAGGATGAGCGGCAGGCCGGCATGGCGCAAGCGCATCGGGATGGCCAGTGCGTTGCCGGAAGCCGCCATATGGTCGCCGAGCACACCGTTCAGCGCGGCCAGCACCGCTTCCCGTTCGGGCGACGATGATCTTTCCCGGAGCAGCGGGCGTAACGGTTTGAAGGCGGCATCGATGCCGCCGGCGGTAAGCCGTGTAACGCCGCGCACGCTGCGATACACGAAACCGCTGATGCCGTTGAGGCGGGCTGTGCTTTCCGCTGCCCGGAGGCCGGGATGCAGGATGGCGTAATGCATCGCTTCGACGATGTCGGTAACGCCCAGTGTCGCATCGGTGGCCAGCCTGGCGAGAGCATGCAGGTCGGCGGGATGGAGATGGCTTTTCGCCATGGAAAGTCCTTTACGGGAACGGTAACCCAGTCTAGCGCAATAGCGTTGACCTATAAATTCACTTGAATATATTAATTTGAACTATTAAATGAGAATAATTACTATTCAGTGCATGGATTGCCGTATCGATCCGGGAAGATCAACAAGGAGAGAAGAATGGTTACCGCAGCGAAAACAACAAGCCAGATTGTCGTACATATGGGCGTGGCGTTCGCCGTCATGTATGCGTTCACCGGGTCGGTTGCGTTCGGGGGGATGGCGGCGTTGATTGAGCCTGTCTGCAACGTGGCCATCATGCCGCTGCATGAAAAATTGTGGGAAAGGATTCGTGCCCGCATTGAGGCGAAGAAGGCATCCAGGGCATCGATCCAGCCGCGCATCGGCGGAACCGACGCTGCCCAGCCGGCCTGAACGACAGGACGGCTGGGTTACGACAAATTATTTTTCCAGCAGGGAACGCAGCATCCATGCCGTTTTTTCATGGACCTGCATCCGCTGCGTCAGCAGGTCGGCGGTCGGTTCATCGCCGGCCTGGTCCACCACCTTGAAAATCGACCGCGCGGTGCGCACCACCGCTTCCTGGTCCTGCACCAGCTGCCGGATCATTTCCTGCGCATTCGGTACGCCGTCCGGTTCCTTGACGCTGCTCAGGCTGGCGAACTGCGAGTAGGTGCCGGGTGCCGGGCTGCCCAATGCACGAATCCGCTCGGCGATCAGGTCGACCGCCATCGCCAGTTCGGTGTACTGGGTCTCGAACATCAAATGCAGGGTCTGGAACATGGGTCCGGTGACGTTCCAGTGGAAGTTGTGCGTCTTCAGGTACAGCGTGTAGGTATCCGCCAGCAAGCGCGACAAACCGTCAACGATGCCGAGCCGGTCCTGCTCGGAAATGCCGATATCAATTTCCATAGTCATTGCCTCCAAAAAGTCAAAACGGGTTGAAATGCGAACAAAAATTAAACTGCCCTGATGATGCCGCGAATCGCTCATGCGTCCGGCACTGCGGACTCATCCCAAAACGCCGCTTCGATCTTGTGCCCTTCCGGGTCGCGAACGAAACAGCCGTAATAAGGTGCGCCGTAATGCGGCCGCGGTCCGGGCGCGCCGTTGTCCTGCGCACCGGCCGCCATCGCGGCGTCGTAGAAAGCGTGCACCGCTTCCCTTGATGCGGCGATGAAGCCGACATGCGTGCCGTTGCCGGTCGATGCGGGGTAGCCGTCGATCGGCGTGCCGACCCAGAATTCCGGGAACGCCTTGCCGTAGGCCACCGCGCCGGGATGTTCCATCACGCGCTTGCAGCCGAGCGTTGCCATGACCTTGTCGTAGAACGCGACCGCCCGATCGAAATCGTTGGCGCCGATCGATACGTGGGAAATGATACTCGGGTTTTCATCTGCCAATTTTTATGCTCCGGTAGAGAAGACGACGATACGCGCGTCAATATTTCAGGCCAGGGACGCGCCGCGCGCAGCCAGGAGTTCACGCAATACCGACCGGTGGCAACGGGATTCATCCTTGCAATAGCATCCGATCGCCAGATTGGTCTGGTGTGACAGCGCCGCCAGCAGATCGAGCAATTTCGCTGCATGCGGCTCCCGCATTTCCGCGCGAAACTTTCTGGTAAAGGCTTTCCACTGGCGCTCGTCCTGCATCACTTTCCACTCTTGCAGCAACGCCTGGCTCGGCGCCAGGGCAGGAAGCCAGACATCATAATAATTTCTTATCGCGTATTCGCGCTTGGGTACGCCGCGCGGCGGACGACGGACCGTACCCAGGCGCAACCCTTCGCCGTCATGGCGTTCGGTGCCGAGCCGGATGATTGCAATTGCCACTGCGATATCCGCCGGGGCGATGGACATCACCAGACATTGATATCGGCCTGGCTCGGCATTCTTCCTGACCCTGTCCCGCTGTCGTCGGGTCCACCGGCATTGTCGCTGCCACTACTTACGCCGCCGCTGCTGGTGCCGCCGGATGCGTCCGTCACGGGTTCGCGGTTCAGGTTGCCTGTCATGCGGCCGGATTCGTCAACGGTAATCAGCGGCGGCAATGCGCCGGCCTGCCGTTCAGGCTGCACGCTTCCCTGCACCACGCCATCCGGCCCGATCATCACGGTTTCGCCGTTGCGGTTGATCACACCGTAACCGGACGGCACTTGCTCACCCTGCGTGATCTGATTCAGCCATTCATCCGTCGGCGTTTGCACCATCAGTGGCGGCGGCCGGTTCGGGCTGGGGAATTTTGCCTTGGCGTTGATCATTTTCGACTTCATCATGCCGCGGAAAAAGTCGCCGACCAGCATGATCGCGTTGTGCCCTCCCTGGCCCCAGTGATCGCTGCGCATCGTCACGCGGGAATCATTGAAGCCGACCCAGGCGCCGGCCACCAGGTTGGGATGCATCAGGATGAACCAGCCGTCGGTATTGTTCTGGGTCGTGCCGGTCTTGCCGGCGAGATCGCCGACGACGCCGAAGTTGGTTTTCACCGCCTGACCGGTGCCTTGCCTGACCACGCCGCGCATCATGTCGATCAACTCGATCGCGGTTTCCTCCGACATGGCCGGTTTCCCTTCCGGCACGAACTCCGCCAGCACGCGGCCGGAACGATCGGTGATGCGCCGGATAAACAATGGCTCATGGTATTGCCCCACCTGCGCAATCGTCGAATACGCCGATACCATTTCGAGCAGGGTCACCGGGCTGGTGCCGAGTGCCAGGGACGGCACCTTGTGCAGCGGGCTGCGATTGACGCCGGATGCGCGCGCGAGCGCCGCGATGTTGTCCAGCCCGACGTCCTGCATCAGTTGCGCGGTGATGGTGTTCTTCGACAGGATCAGGCCTTCGCGGATCGTCATCATGCGCCCGCTCGGACCGGACATGTCGGTCGGCCGCCATACACTGCCGTCCACCGAGCGGATTTCCACCTTGCCGTCGAAGTACATGCGCTCCGGGACCATGCCTGCCTCGAGCGCGGCGCCATACACGAACGGCTTGAAGGTCGACCCTGGCTGACGCGCCGCCTGCGCCACGTGATCGAACTGGTCGGTCTGGAAATCGCGGCTGCCGACCCATGCCTTGACTTCACCGCTTCCCGGGTCCATTGCGACGAAACCGGCTTCCAGGCGGGTCTTGACCGCACGCAACCGGTCCATGAAATCCTTGTTTTCCGTCAGCTTCGCGAGTACTGCCTTCTCTTCCTGGCCGCCCGCGACCGCTTTGCGGTACTCGGCGCTTTCGCGGATGAAGGCATCAAGCAGGTCGGGACGCTCGGTCCAGAAATGGCTGAAGGGCTCCACCTTCTTGCGCAATGCGGCATAGGCCTTCGCCGAATGGGAGGCGACCCGCGGCGAACTCCGTCCCCACTCCACATCGGCAATCTGCTGCAGCACCTCGGCCTGGCGATCGACCGCTTCGGTGGCGGCCTGCTGCAACTGATCATCCAGCGTGCTGTGAACGATCAGGCCATCTGCATAGATGTTGTAGTCGTTCTTGTCGGCCCATTCGATCAGCCACTTGCGCACGTGGGCGGCGAAGTGCGGCGCCGATCCGAGCGGATCAGGCTGGCGGTGCAGTTGCACCTGCAGCGGTTCGTCGCGCAGCGTCTCGAATTCCTCCTGCCGCAGCACGCCGCGTTTCACCATCTGCGCCAGCACCACGTTGCGACGCTTCTGCGCGCGTTCCGGATTGAGGATCGGGTTGTAATAGCTAGTGCCCTTGAGCATGCCGATCAGGGTCGCGCTTTCCAGCACGTCGAGTTCGGTGGCGGATTTGTCGTAGTAGGTGCGCGCCGCCATTTCGATGCCGAGTACGCTGTACAGGAACGGGACGGTATTGAGATAGGTCTCGAGGATTTCATCCTTGGTGTACGTACGTTCGATCTTGAGCGCGGTGATGATTTCCTTGAGCTTGCGTTCGATCGTGCGCGAGCGTCCGATTTCCTCCGGAAACATATTGCGCACCAATTGCTGGGTGATGGTGGAGCCGCCCTGGGCGTCACCGCCGAGCGTGTGAAAGACCGCGGAAACAATGCGTTGCAGATCGATGCCCTGGTGTTCGTAGAAGCGATGGTCCTCGGTTGCAACCAACGCGTCCACGACATGCGGCGACACCTGCGACAGCGCCACCCTTTCCTGATAGCCTTGGCTGAACACCGCCAGTTGCGTGCCGTTTGCCGAGAACAGCACGCTGGGCTCCGCAATGCGGGCATCAAGAAGGTCCTCGATACTCGGCGTTTTTGGAATGATGGAGGCAATATAGAATCCGATCGCGGTCATCGCGGCGATCGTCAGCAACAGCATGCCGGCGAAGGAAATCAGGAAGTAGCGCTTGAAACGGGATGGGCGTGACGATGGCCTGGGCGGCCGCCCGGCGGGGTTATGCTTGTCCACAATCGGATCTCTTCTGGTTTTAAGTGGAAATTGGACCCCCGTCCCCGACTTTGGTTTTATTCGCAATACATGATTCGCGGCTGTCCTGTACACGACATGCACGAGACATGATGCAGATTAAGATTCCTTTCGGAAATTGTGGATGGCGGCCTAACTGACTGGACAGCAAGGAGCCTGCTCAGTAATATGCCCTGTTAATTTATATTTGTTCAGGGGAAATTTATGTATCGGGACATCATTCCCGACACGATAAGGCGCTTCATCCTGACCAGCATCAACAGCGTGCCCTACCTGGAAGCCATGTTGCTGCTGCGTAGTGCGCCTGACCTATGGTGGGATGGCAAGAAGGTCGCACAGCGCCTCTACATGCCGGAGAAGGCAGCCGAAGCGCTGCTTGAAGAGCTGCATGCCGCGGGCCTCCTCGCGGTCGCCGAAGACGGATCCCACTCCTATCGCTATAACCCTGTTACCGATGAGCTGCGGCAGATCATCGACGAACTCGCCGACACCTACGCCAAGCACCTGGTCGAAGTCACTCATCTCATCCATTCGAAAACCAGCAAGAAGGCGCAGCAATTCGCCGATGCATTCAAATTGCGAAAGGATTCCTGACATGGCATCTATCATCTACGGATTGTGTGCATTGACCGCGATGACTTGCACCTGGCTGCTGCTGAGCACCTACAGGAAGACCGGTTACCGGTTGCTGTTCTGGAGCGGCCTGTGTTTTGCAGGACTGTCGATCAACAATATTCTGCTGATATTCGACAGGATTGTATTTACCACCTCGGTGGATCTGTCCACATGGCGGCTGCTGTCGGCGCTGATCGCGCTGCTGCCATTGCTGTACGGACTGATCTGGGAGGAGGAATAAGCTATGAATGACATTCTCCTCGGCGCAATCGCGATGGCCTCGATGGTGGCCGCGCTGTTCTTCCTGCGATTCTGGCGCAGCACGCGCGACCGCTTCTTCCTTTTCTTTGCACTTTCCTTCCTGATCGAAGGCCTGAACCGCGTACTTCTTGTCCCGAATTCGATCTCTTCCGAGGATGTGCCGGAATATTATCTGGTGCGCCTGCTGTCCTATGCACTGATCCTGTTCGCCATCTGGGACAAGAACAGGCCCCGCAAGAAATAATCCGTAGCGCCAAGCCGCAGGAACATGGCGCTGTCATGAATGAGGCGCAATGCTGAGTTTTTGGGAACAGGATGCCATGCTTGCCGCCGACCTGATCGTCATCGGCGGTGGCTTGATCGGTCTGCAGACCGCGCTCGAATACCGCTCCCGCCGGCCGCACGAGAGCATTAAGGTGCTGGAACGCGGCCTGTTGCCTTCCGGCGCATCCAGCCGCAACGC
Source organism: Noviherbaspirillum sp. (assembly GCF_036846085.1). Lineage (NCBI taxonomy): Bacteria > Pseudomonadati > Pseudomonadota > Betaproteobacteria > Burkholderiales > Oxalobacteraceae > Noviherbaspirillum > Noviherbaspirillum sp. The sequence goes on from NZ_DAIUCO010000112.1 coordinate 12,941, forward strand.
CGGCTTTGCCTGTTTCGGCAGCCTCACTGAAATTATTCACGATATCGATGCCATCGGGCTGGACGCGACGCTGCTCCTTGTCCAGCGCCGGCGCGAAGGACTTGCCCGGATGCGCCGGCGGCTCGGCGACGACGCGATTGCGTATGAACATGCCGGCGGTTTTGAACTGCTGACAGACGCCGGCCTGGCTGCGCTGGAGCGATTGGATGAAGTCAATCGTGCGTTGCATCCCCTGTTCGGTGCCGAGGTGTTTTCGGTGGATGACGCCGGCCTGAAAGCAAGCGGCTTCGGTCCTCGGGCAAGGGTTTTGATCCGCAATCCGTTCGAAGGCCAATTGCATGCCGGCAAGATGATGCGCGCACTGGCGAAACTCGCCGGCGAGCAGTGCATCGAGATCCATACCGGAATCGATGTCGGCGGCCTGGAGCCGGGCCATGGCACCGTGCACGTGCGAACCCGTTCGGGCATGGCATTCGAAGCAGCACGGGTGGCGATATGCACCAATGCGCTGGCCGCCGATCTGTTGCCGGACAGCGGCATCGCGCCTGGCCGCGGCCAGGTACTGCTGACTGAGCCGGTGCCCGGGCTGCCATGGCGCGGCGCCCATCATATCGACCAGGGCTTCTATTATTTCCGCAATGTCGGCGACCGGGTATTGCTTGGAGGCGGTCGCCATCTCGACTTTGCCGGCGAGGCCACCGGCGAGCTTGTCACGACAGCGGCGATCCAGTCCGCGCTTGAACGGTTGTTGCACGAAGTCATACTGCCGGGCCGCAATGCTTGCATTACCCATAGATGGGCAGGCATCATGGGATTTAGTACAGGCAAGCAACCGATCGTGCGCCGCATCGGGCAAGGGATGGTTCTCGGTTTCGGCTGCAACGGCATGGGTGTTGCGCTGGGAGCGGACATCGCCGCCGAGACCGCCGGACTGCTGCTGCAGTAGCCTGTCCCGACGTGGGAAGCACCATCTCTACCGGCCGACCCGAACGATGACTTTCTCCCTATCCTGCTATTACCTCGACGAACCGCTGAACGGCGCCGAGCTGCAGTTCGTCACGCAAACCCTGATCGGGCCGTTCGCCCGATTCAAGACCGGGGCGGCCTCGCTGATCCAGCGTCGGGTACCCGCCGTGCTGCCGGCGCCGGATGCCAATGGCTTGTATGCGGAAGACCGTGAACAGCGGGCGGAGCGGATCCGCAAAAACCTGCGCCATGCCGGCATCCGGGGCGATTTCGGCAGGCAGGTGGCATGGGTCATGCCGCAGGACAGCGACTGGGATGCCATTTTCCAGTTCGCGATCCGCGAAGAAACCCTGTTCGCACCGTTCGTGGTGCAGCGCTGGTTTATTGAAAAAGGCAAGCCGGTGCGAGGCCCGGCCCGAGTGGTCGATACACAGCTTCTGCTGCAGGGCTTGTAAGGCCCGGCGATTGACGCTTACTGCTGCCGCTTCTTTTCTTCCTTCTTCACTTTCTTCGCGGCTTTCTTTTCCTTGACCGTTTTCACCGGTTCCTTCTTGACTGCTTTCTTTGCGTCCTGGTTCTTGCCCATGATGCTGACTCCTTTTACGTCTGCGAATCCGGTTGCGGCGCGGTGCGGATGCCGTCCGTTGCTACCGATTCCGGCTCTGATTGATCGGTCTTTGCCGCCTTCTGCAGTTGCTTTTCCTGCTTTTTCTGCTTCTTGGCGATTTCTTTCTGGCGCTTCTCGAACGCGTAATTCGGTTTTGCCATAGGGGCTCCTGGTTAAGTTCGATAAAGGCGGACCGGCAACTGCTCCGGGACGATGATGTGCGTGGGGCGCGGCATGTTGATCACCCCTTTGCTTGGAGTGCCGAAATGCCGGACTGTTTCCGCATCATGCCACAACGGCATGGCGGACGACGCCGGAGGCCGTTTCTAGGCGGCCGGGGCAAAAAACCGTTGTTCCATCTCGTCGAGCCCCAGCGTATGCAGGACTTCGCGCAGGCGTTCGCTGGGACGATTGCGCGGAAGGTTCTTGTAGCTGGCAATGATTAATTCATTTTTCATCGAATGTTCCCAGCCGACGAGCTCGGTCACGCTGACCTGGTAGCCATGCGCTTCCAGCTGCAGGCAGCGCAGCACGTTGGTGACCTGGCTGCCGAATTCGCGGGTATGCAGCGGATGGCGCCAGATTTCGGTCAGCGCATCGCGGCCGATCGCCTTGCCCTTGTTTTTCTTCAGTATCGTCGCCACTTCCGCCTGGCAACAAGGCACGAGAACGATGTATTTCGCTTCCTTGGCGAGGGCGAAGCGAATCGCATCGTCGGTTGCGGTATTGCAAGCATGCAACGCGGTAACGATATCGACTTTCGGCGGCAGCAGCGCGGACTCGATCGATTCCGCGACCGACAGATTGAGGAACGACATGCCGGGGAAATTCAGCTGCTTCGCCAGCTCCTGCGATTTGCGCACCAGTTCATCACGTGTTTCGATGCCGTAGATGTGCGATTGATCGTTCAGCGTCTTGAAGAACAGGTCGTACAGGATGAAGCCCAGATAGGATTTGCCTGCGCCATGGTCGACCAGCCGTATGCCCTTGCCGGCAGCCTGGATGTCCTGCAGCAGCGGCTCGATGAACTGGTACAGGTGATAGACCTGCTTGAGCTTGCGGCGGCTGTCCTGGTTCATCTTGCCGTCGCGCGTCAGGATATGCAGCGCCTTGAGCAGCTCAATCGACTGGCCTGGCTTGATTTCGGGATATTCGTTCATGAAAATCGTTTCTTGATGGCATCGCGCGAATGGGATGTTGCGACGATGCGAAGCGCGGATAGGTGGATTGATTTTATCCTAAGCGCCGTAGAAAAAAGCCCCGCGAGGCCTGGGCCTGCGG
>NZ_DAIUCO010000113.1:0-15679 GCF_036846085.1 Noviherbaspirillum sp.
CGATCAAATCGACGTCAATCCAAAAAAACAGTGGCTTGTTCAGCTTAGCCTTAAGCGTTCCTGCTAGACGCTGCCTTCCTTTTCAATCACGAGAATGCGCGCCGCGCCGCGCGGATGGGCGACATGCTCGCAGCCGATGCCGGCAAAGAAAATGTCTCCCGTCTGAAGCGCCACCTGCTTCTCGACGCCGTTCTCCCGGTAATGCATGTCGACGATGCCGTCGAGCACGGTGAACACTTCCTCACCGTCATTGACATGCCAGCGGTAGGGCGCATCGGTCCAGTGCAGCCGGACGCTGATGCCGTTCAAGCTGGCGATATCGGTTGCCGCCCAGGGCTTGTTGCCGGTGAAGTCACGGCTGCGGAAAGTCTTTTGCATGGTCAGGATTCCACGGATGTTGCCCGGGTATGCGCGGGGGTGTCGTAAGAGGGAAACAGGCACGAAAAAGAGAAGGCGAATTTGCTGTCGCCATGCTGCTGCAAATGATGCAGGCGCTCCTTGGCTTCGTCAATCGTCGGAATATGACCGGGATCGACCCACCACATGGCGAGATAGGCGTCGCCGAACCGCTCGAACCAGCTCTTGCGATGCCGCATCACTTCGGCGTGCGCGCTCCGGTAAACAAATTGCTTCAGGTGCTCCGGCGATTCCCACACGGACAGATTGACGAGGATGCGCTCATCGTCGTAGGGCTGGATCGTGGTTGCATTGCCTGCCTCGGTTTTCAGCCGCCATATGAACCCCGGGCTGCCTTCGGCCAGCGCATTGATGGCATCGAGGCGATCGACGAATCCCGCCATCAGCGGATCGTCGATCGGCGCCCGGGCGCGGGCGATATTTACTTGTGCGAGATGGCGCGGGCGGTCCATTGAATCTCCCATGTCGGATTACGCCCGGCGACTACGACTGGCTGCATTGTGCCGACGCGCATGCATGCGCAGGCGCCCGGTTGTCGTGGTTGCCGAGTCCGCCGGCCATGGCGCGAATCCGCTGAATGATACCGCCAGTCATCGACTTCGGCTGCTCGAGTTTCAGTTCCACGCAGCCGTGCGCCGCATCGGCCTCGACGACGACCAGGTGGCCGGGCGCGAGGTTCAGCCTGTCTCCGGCGAAAAGCCAATAATCATGCGATTGGCCTTCCACCGTTACCCAGGCGCGGCCACGCAGCAAGCGCAGGGTCTGGGCGGCCGGCACGATGCCGGAAACGGCATGGCCGGATGGCACAGTCAAGAATTCATTTGTGAACAGGGCTCTCATGATAGTAAACTCCTCAAAGGCCGGCAGGGTATCGCTGCGGTATCGCAAGGCTTATATCTCCTACCGATGAAGCCATTGTAGTAGCCTCATGCGCCTTGTCTAAACGATATATTTTCAATTTCCTTGATACTTTTTCTCACATATGACCGACTTGCGCCGATTGCCCAACCTTGCCGCCTTGCGGGCGTTTGAAGCAGCGGCGCGACATCAGAACTTCTCGCGTGCGGCGGATGAAATCCATGTCACCCATGGCGCGATCAGCCACCAGGTGCGGGCACTCGAAGAGGAATTGGGCGTGGCCTTGTTCGCGCGTCACGGCAAGCGCCTTGCCATCACCCCGGAGGGAGAGCAATTCGCCGCGACCTTGCGAAGAGCCCTGGGGGAGATCGCTGTCGCCGCCGATGCGCTCGCCGCGAGCAGCAAGCAGAAGCGCCTGACGATCACCGCGCTGCCGTCCTTCGCCGCCCGCTGGCTGGCGCCGCGCATCGGCCGCTTCATCGAACTCCATCCGGAACTCGAAGTGATACTGCAATCGAGTAATCATCTGGTCGATTTCACGCGTGAGGCGGTCGACGTGGGTATCCGTTTCGGCGGCGGCATCTATCCCGGACTGACCGTGGAGAAGGTGATGGGGGACTACTACTATCCGGTTGCAAGCCCCGGCTTCAACGGCGGCAAGCTTCCGACGACGCTGCAGGCGCTGGCTGGCAGCCCGTTGCTGCGCAGCGACCTCGAACCCTGGGTGCCCTGGTTTCGTGCGGCCGGCGTGGACTTTCGCGAGCCGACCGGCGGGCTGGTATTCGAGGATTCCTCCATGCTGGTGAGGGCAGCCGCCGAAGGGCACGGCATCGCGCTGGCGCGCCATGCGATCGCGCTGGCGGAGCTGGAGTCCGGTGAACTGGTGCGGCTGTTCGATATCGCGGTGCCCTGCCCGCAATCCTATTACCTCGTATGCAGGCCGGGTGCGCTGCAAAAGCCGCAAGTGCAGGCGTTTCGCGCCTGGCTGATCGATGAAGTGGCCAAGGTCAGGCAACCGCTTTGATCGGCTGTCGATAGCTGTGGGCGGGCCGTTTTTTCAACAGCCGAAAGGTGAACCGGGGATTGCGTCGCGCCGCCGGTCAGCGCCTGCTACAGGACCACTTTCACCATCGGATGAGACGAGAGTGCCCGGTAAAGGTTGTCCAGCTGCTCGCGGCTCGTCGCGCGAACCGTTGCGGTGAGCGAAAGATAAGTGCCTTTCGACGACGGCCGCATTTCCAGCTTGCCCGCGTCGAAGGTCGGATCGTATTGCAATATGACATCGACGATGGTCTGGGCGAACGCATCCTGGGTCGCGCCCATGATCTTGATCGGGAAGTCGCTTGGATACTCGATGAGGCTTTCTTCGGGAGCTGGCATGGCGGCAGGGGCGTTTCCGGCACGATGCCCGAAACGCCGGTCAAAAATGGGAAGCGGCTATTTTACGCCTCCGCCGGCTAGCCGGCTTTGGCTTGCTGGTACGCGGCATGCAAGGCCCGCAAAACCGGTCCCGGCACGCCGGCACCGACCGTCTTGCCGTCGATGCTGATCACCGGCAGCACTTCCTTCGATGCGGACGACAGCAGCACCTCGTCCGCGGCAAATACCTCTTCGCGCGTGATGCGGCGCGATTCGAACGGGATTCCGCCGGCGGCAACGCACAATTCCTCGATCAAGCCATAGCGGATGCCTTCCAGGATCAGGTTGTCCTTCGGCGGCGCAAGCAATTTGCCGTTCTTGACCACCCACACATTCGATGCCGACGCCTCGGTCAGGTAGCCGTCGCGGAACTGGATCGCTTCGACTGCATCGTGTTCGGCGGCATGCTGCGCGGCGAGGACGTTGCCCAGCAGCGAGGTCGACTTGATATGGCAATTCAGCCAGCGCTTGTCTTCCATCGACACGCAGGCGACGCCGTCCTTCAGCGCCTGCGCCGACGGCAGCGACAGCGGATTGGTCATGATGAAGATGGTCGGCGTGACATCCTTCGGAAAGGCATGGGCACGCTTGGCGACGCCGCGCGTCACTTGCATATAAATCAACTGGTCGTCGGCCGGATGGGCCGCGGCTACCTTGCCGGCCAGCGCAAGCCATCCTTCCTCGTCATGCGGATTGGGGATGCCGATGGCGGCAAGGCTGCGCGCCAGGCGTGCCATGTGCTGCTTTGCACGAAATAACTTTCTCGCATACATCGGAATGACCTCATACACGCCGTCGCCGAAAATAAAGCCGCGGTCGAGGACCGGGATCCTGGCTTCGGAGATCGGCGTAAGTTCGCCGTTGAGGTAGACGAGCGGGTCTTGCATGGTGATTCCTTGTGAATGACGAAACGCTCATTTTTGCACGAGGACCGGGCGGCGGCTATGCAAAATCGGTATCGATCCGGAGGCGCGCCTGCCGAATCGGGAGAGACGAACGCAGAGGGCTGGCGACGGGGCAAAGCAGACGACACAAAACAAAAACGGGACGGGCAGCAAGCTGAACCCGTCCCGGAAGGCGATTTACCGGATGATGGTTACTTCATCCAAAGGCGCACCGAGTCCCACGCGCGACCGATGATGCTCGCCTGATTCACCTGCTCCAGCGCGACCACCGGCAATTCCGTCAACGGCTTCCCGTCGACCATCATCTTCAGCACGCCGACCCTGGTATTGTCGGGAATCGGCGCCACCAACGGGTCCTTGCGTTCCAGCACCGGCTTCATCTTCTCGGCGACCCCTTTCGGCACCGTCACATAGATATCCTGCTTGAAGCCGATCTTGATCTTGTTCTGCGTACCTTTCCATACGTCCGGCGTGTCCACTGCCTGGTCCTTCGCATACAGCTTGACGGTATCGAAGTTTTGGAAGCCCCAGTTCAGGAGCTTCTGGCTCTCCGCCGTGCGGGTAGCATCGGACACGGTGCCGAGCACGACCGAAATCAGCCGGCGGTCGCCGCCGCCGTTCGGGCGCTTGGCGGACGTGATCAGGCAATAACCCGCAGCGGCGGTATGACCGGTCTTCATGCCGTCCACGCTCGGGTCGAGCCATAGCAGTCGGTTGCGGTTGGCCTGCTTGATCTTGTTGTAGGTGTAGTCCTTGGTCGAATAAATCTTGTAGTGCTCGGGATGATCGGCGATCAGGCGCGCCGCCAGGATCGACAGGTCCTGGGCGGTGGAATAGGTGTCCGGGCTCGGCAGGCCGTGCGGATTGCTGAAGCGTGTCGCCTTCAGGCCCATGCGCTCCGCTTCACGGTTCATCAGGGTGACGAATGCCTCCTCCGTGCCGGCAACTGCTTCCGCCAGCGCCACGGCGGCATCGTTTCCGGACTGCACGATCAGGCCGTACAGCAGGTCTTCCACTTTCACTGGCGTTGCAGGATCAATAAACATTTTCGAGCTGCTTGCATCGACTTTCCATGCACGCACTGACACATTCACCATCTGGTTCGCATCAAGCCGCTTTTCCTTGATCGCCGAAAAGGCGAGGTAGGCGGTCATGATCTTGGTCAGGGACGCCGGCTCGATGCGCATCGTGGGGTCCTGCGATGCCAGCACCTGGCCGCTGGTGGCATCCAGCAGCAACCATGATTTGGCGGCGATGTTCGGCGGCGGAAGGGATTGCGCGAACGCGGCGGATAGGGAGAGAACGGTGGCAGCCAGGGCTGCGAATAGTTTTTTCATGAGGCGCGTGAAGGAAGCTGTGAAACCTGCATCGGACCGGTGCAGCGTCGGTTAAAACAATTGAAGTCAAGAATTATAGTGCCAGCAATCCACACTGCAATGGCGGATGTGCAAGATGCGGACTTATACATTCCCGCAACATCGACTTTGTCCTCAGCGATGCCAGAGTTGCGCAACAAAATTCTTAATATGGTGCAACTTCCGATGAAAAAAATGGTCCGCGCCGGCCACCACGACGACCGACAGATCCTGCGGGCGCGCCCATTCGAAAACATCGGCGAGCGGAATTGTTTCGTCTAGCTCGCCGTGGATCAGGATGGTATTGGCAGGGACTTCCGGCATCGCCCACTTGCCGGCTGCGCTGCCCACCAGCACGAGGCGTTCCGCCGGTTCGCCCTGCGCGACCAGCCGGCGCTGCAATTGCGACTGCACGAAGGTGCCGAAGGAAAAGGCGGCGAGCGCCACCGGCAGCTGGGGATACTGTTGCTTCATGTGGGCCAGCAGCAGCGCCATGTCGTCGGTTTCACCATTGCCGGCATCATGCACGCCGGCCGATGCGCCGACGCCGCGGAAATTCATGCGTGCCGTTGCATAGCCGAGCGCGACGAAAGCGCGAGCCAGGGTCTGTGTCACCTTGTTGTCCATCGTGCCGCCGTACAAGGGATGCGGATGGGCGACCAGCGCGATGCCGCGCGGCGACGCGGTGTCCGGCAGGTCGAGTGCGCACTCCAGCGCGCCGGCGGTGCCGGTAAGAGTGAAACGTTGGGTCTGTGCATTCATGCTTGGCTTGACATCAAACGGGAATAGGGACGACTCGTCGGGCCGCCGTGCGGCCTTTGAATTGAAAGCGGGGCGAGGAAAGACGGCTCAGATTTTCAGGCGTTCGACCACCTGTCCGCCGACGAGATGCTGATCGATGATGTCGTCGATGTCGTGCTTGTCGACATAGGTGTACCAAGTCCCTTCGGGATAGATCACGACGACCGGGCCTTCCTCGCAGCGATCGAGGCAGCCCGACTTGTTGATGCGGACCTTGCCCTGTCCGCTCAGCTTCAGATCCTTGATGCGCTTCTTCGCATGCTCCTGGGCTTCCTTCGCCCCGCGGTCGTGACAGCAGGGGCGGCCTTCGTCGCGCTGGTTCATGCAGAAAAATACATGGTGTTTGTAATACGGCGTGTCGCTCATGATGTATCCGGCCAATGCGTAAATTAAACGGGAATCATACACCGCGTTGTCGCCGTTTCCGGCGGTGCATCGGATGCACCAGGAACCAGATCGCGAAAAACGGCCACACCAGGGAAAGGAACTGCGCGGCACCGTTGAAGTTTAAAAACTTTCCCTGCAGCCAGGCCTGCAGTGTGGCGACGAAATACGGATTGACCGGCACGAAATTGGCGACAAGCACGCTCACCGCGAGGCTGAACGCGGCAAGCCGCCGCTGCGCGTCCGGCGGTGCGAACGCCAGGCCGCCAACCAGCATGGCGCCAATCAGCAGACCGCCCTGCGCTCCGGGCGTCAGCCAGGCCATGCCGTTCTGTGGCGAAAAAAGCAGCGCGCTCGCCAGCCATTTGCTGGTCAGCGTGATGCCGGCAAGCAGCAATATCAAGGCGGTTTTCGGCGCGGGCTTGCGCAGCAGGCATAACATGGCCAGCATGGCGCCGGCAAAGCCGCAGGCGGTGATGATCGTTTCGGCGAGCCAGTACTCCTGCACCGTCAACTGGATGCCGCTCAATGCCATTTCTGAAAAGTTGATGGGCCTGGAAAGCCACTTCGACGTCCAATCCGACAGGATGGGCATGATTTGCCCGTGGCCGAACAGGTAACCCTGCGGATAGATTTGTGCCAATGGCCAGAGCGCCACCACGATCAGGCCGCGTCCGGCACCGGCATCATGGATGAACCAGTTCTTGCGCAACTCCAGCAGGCGGCTCTGTTCGAGGAATACGCGCGACAGCAGCATGCCGCCGATCGCCCCGAACAGGGCGCCGCCGGCATTGGGCAGCAGGTCGAGGTTGGAGGATACCCGGCTCGGCAGGAATGTCTGTCCGGCTTCCATGAGGCTCGACAGCAGCAGCCCGGCGACGAAAGCAATCGCAACCGCCCACAGACCCCGCACCGAGGGATAGAGCGCGAACACGATGAGCAATCCGAACGGCATATAGCCGAACACATTGGTCGAGACGTCGAAGACGGTCCAGTAATGTGGCAGGGGAGCCAGCAGGAAGTCCCAGGGCGCCAGTCCGATCATCTGCCAGCCGGAAAACGGGTACCAGCTTGCGTAAACCACCAGCAGCGTATAGACCAGCAGCGCGGCGCGCGCGAAAGACGACGCAGTCGGCGGAAGTGCCTGTTCCTGTTCGGTCATATGCCTCGTTACTGCGGTGCCGGCAGCGAGGCCAGCCAGGTGATCATCTGGGCAATGATTGCATCGCTGGCCATGGCCAGCGCCTTCGCGCCGCCTTCGGCATCGGCGCTCGGCGCCGGCGTGGACTGCTCAAATGTTTTTTGCGACACCAGCACGCGGCCGTTGAGGACCGAGGCACGCAATGCGATGTGCCCGGCGCTCTGGCCCGGCGCGGAAAAAACCTGGGAAAAGTCATCGGCCTCGATGCGCAATGTGCGTACGCCGGTGGCGCCGTCCGATGCGGAAAGGACCGTGCCGCCGGCGTTGGCGATCCGCGACTTCAGGCGCTCGGCGAACAGCCTGCCCGGCGGCGCGATCCATCGATTGGCGGCGTATGGCTGCGGCTGCTGTGCATTCGCATAACCGAGGCGGTAATACATCAACGGGGTGTCCAGCCACGCCGGCATATTGACTTCGGCGACACTGACCGGCGGCAGCTTGAGCGCCGTCCCTGATTGCGCGGCCGACGCGGTGGTGCGCAGTGGGCCGAGGTCATACAGCGTGCGCTGGTTATCGGGCTTGCTCGCGCAGCCGGATAGCAGAACGGTGGCGAAAACGGTCAGGATGGCGGCAAGACGGCGGATGTGTATTTTCATGGTGGAGGTCAATTGGTTTCCGGTACGGTGAAGCCTGTTTCACCCGGGCCGGGCGATGCTTCCTGCGGACCGAACAGAATGCTTTGCGGGCGCTCGCTCAGATTGTTCAGTGTCCGGTTGAGCATCCGCAGCGACGACCGTGCGTCATTCGCCAATGGCAGTGTTTCATGCTCGAACCTGTTTGCCACCGCGGTAATCTGGTCCGCGGTGTCATTGATTTTATCAATTGTCCCCTGCGGACTGGATATCTTTCCGGCAATGTCGTTCAGGCTTGCGCTCAGACGGCTTGCGTCCTTCGACAGCGTGTTCAATGTGCTCAGGGTTTGCTGCGCCTGTTTGGTGACGCCGGGCAGCGCCGCCAGGGTGGGCTGAAGCTGCCGCGGGATGCCGCCGATTTCGTTGGCGGCCTTGCTGATGTTGTCGAAAGCCGCAAGAATGGCTTGCTGATTGGCGGGTTCCAGCAGGTTGTTGATCCTCTTGGCGACCTCTTCCGTCTGCCGCAGGATGGCCATGCCGCGGTTCTCGAGCTGATCCAGCAGGCTTGGACGCATCTCGATACGGGCCATGTTGTCCTCGCTGCTTTTCAACATCACCGGCTGGCTGCCGTCATCGTCCAGCTGAACATAGGCAATGCCCGTCACGCCCTGGTAGCCCAGGGTGGCAAAGGTTGACCTGGTGATGGGCGTGTCCGGGCGCACGCTGATGCGCACCAGGATCTGGCCGACGACCTGCGGATCGAAGGAGATGTTCTCGACCCGGCCGACATCGAGCCCGCGGTAGCGGACCGCCGCCTGCGGGTTCAGTCCCGGAACGGAGAGCTTGGTGGCGATCTGGTAGGGCACCCATTCCACCTGGTCGCGATTGAACCACATGCCGATGAGGATGGCCGCTGCCAGCAATGCGATGGTGAAGATGCCCGCCATCAAGGCATGCGATTTATTTTCCATAAGTGATGTTGGTTATTCCTTAATGTAATCCTTGGAGCGTCTAACAATATGTCTCTGGCTGCGTTGCGTCTCCTTGTCGTACGTCAGTACTGCCTGCGTCGACGCGCCTTGCCGGAGAGCGCGAAGCTGGCGCTTCGCTCATTTTGCTAAACGCTCTTGTTATTCGAGCGCCTGCAGGGCGCGCCGTCCACGTTCCCCGAGGAAGAATTGCTGGATGAACGGGTGCTGCAGTTCAAGTACTTCACGCGGCGAACCAAGGGCGATGACCCGCTTCTCGGCCAGCACGGCGACCTGCGTCGACAAGGCAAACAGCGTGTCGAGGTCATGCGTGACCATGACCACGGTCAGCCGCATTTCCCGGTGCAGCGTGCTGATCAGCGAGACGAAACTCTCCGACAGGTCCGGGTCGAGCCCGGCGGTCGGCTCGTCCAGGAACAGCAGTTCCGGTTCCAGCGCCAGTGCGCGGGCGAGGGCGACCCGCTTGACCATGCCGCCCGACAGGTCCGACGGCATTTTCAAGGCGTCCTGCGGCGTGATCCCGACCATGTCGAGTTTCAACAGCACCGCCGCGCGGATCAGGTCTTCCGGCAGCGTCCGGAGTTCCCGCATCGGCAGCGCCACGTTTTCGAACACGGTCAGCGCGGAAAACAGCGCACCATGCTGGAACAGCATGCCCCAGCGGTGCCGCACGCGCTGCAGCGCGCTGCGATCGGCGCCGTTGATGTCTTCGCCGAACACCTTCACGCTGCCGCGCGACGGTCGCTGCAAACCGAGAACCTGCCGCAGCAGTGTGGTCTTGCCGGAGCCGGAGCCGCCGACCAGCGAAACGATGTCGCCCTGCCGGACGACCAGATCGAGGTCCTGGTGCACCACGACCTGGCCGAACTGCGTCCACAACTTCTGAATTTCAATGACCGGCGTGTTGTGCATCAATAAAACCCCACGCCCCGGAACACGATCGCGAAAACCGCGTCCGCAAGAATCACCACCGTGATCGCCACCACCACGGATTGTGTCGTTCCTTGCCCGAGGCTCTCGGTATTGGGCTTGATGCGCAAGCCGAAATGACAGGCCACCAGCGCAATCAGGCTGCCGAATACGACGCCCTTGCCTAGTCCGATCCAGTAGTTCGCCAGCGGGACCGCCTCCGGCAATTCACTCAGGAAATAAGTGGGCGAAAGGCCCAGCTCGATCTGTGCCGCGGTCATGCCGCCGAGCAATGCAACGGCATCGGTCCAGACGACCAGCAAGGGCATGGAAATGGCCAATGCCAGCACCCGCGGCATGATCAGCCTGAAGCCGTGCGACATGCCCATGACCAGCATGGCGTCCAGTTCCTCGGTCACCCGCATGACACCGAGTTGTGCCGTGATGGCCGAACCCGAGCGACCGGCCACCAGGATCGCCGCCAGCAGCGGACCGAGCTCGCGTACCACGCTCATGCCGAGAATATTGACCAGATAGATATCACCACCGAAGGTATGCAATTGCTGCGCTGAAAGATAGGACAGCACCACACCGATTAAAAATCCCACGATGGCCGTGATGCCCAGGGCCTGGTAACCGATATGGAAGATGTTGGAGGATATTTCCTTCCAGGGGCCGCGCAGCGGATGCCGCGCGAAACGGCCGAGATCGAGCACCAGCTGTCCGATCAGGCTGATGAACCCGATCACATGCCCATTCACCTGCCGCATCATGCGCGCCAGCGCCAGCACGGAGAACCACGGACCGCTTTTCGGCGCCGGCAATGCCAGCATGCCGGCCTGCTCGATACGATTGAAGAATTCCGCGTGCTGCGGCAGCACATCGAGCTGTTGCGGCCGTTGCTTGCGCCATGCATTCCACAACCACTGCGCGCCGATATGGTCCAGCGCGGTCAATCGTGTGAGATCCCAGCGAACCGGTTTGCCGGCAGGCAAGCTGTCCATGGCGCGCCGGATGGCGGTGGCGGACGATGGCCGCGCCAGTCCCTGAACCTGCCACGCGCCCTCCGCGGTAACGGTCAGCGTTGCTCCATTCTCTATCGTCAGTGTCGGCAGTTGTTGATTTGGCATATCGCGAGTGTAATGGATAGACCATCTTCCGCGCATTCTGTTTCATGCCAACAATCCTGCCGTTACAATGGTCGGCATGAAAAATCATGCCCATCGCATTGCCGGCTTTTGCCTCGGGCCGGCACAGCAAGTCCATATCCAGGTTGTCGAAGAAACAGGATCGACCAATGCCGACCTGCTCGCCCGCGTCGGTTCGCTGCAATCTCCCGTATTGCTCATCGCCGAGCGCCAGACCGCGGGCCGCGGACGTGCCGGACGGACATGGCTGTCCGCTCCCGGCGCATCGCTGACATTCTCCCTGGCATGGAAATTCGCGTTGCCCCTGCAATCGATGGTCGGGCTGCCACTGGCCGTCGGCGTCGCGCTGGCGGAAGCGTTGGCCGAACTGGGCGTCGGAGTACGGTTGAAATGGCCGAACGATGTGCTGCATGAAGGCGGCAAGCTGGCGGGCATCCTGATCGAAACCGCCGGCGTCGATGGCGATACGCAATCCTGCTGGGCCGTGATCGGCATCGGTATCAACCTGATGCTCGATCCGGAGATGGCCGCGCAGATTGGACGGCCGGTGGCGCATGTGCCCCAGCTCACTGAACGCGACCGGGACGAATTGATGGCTGCGCTGCTGAATGCGCTTGCGCAGGCGGCGGTGTTGTTCGAGCGGCAGGGGTTCGGCGCATTTGCCGAGCGATGGAACGGCCTGCATGCCTATGCCGGCCAGCCGGTGTTCATTCTCGATCAGGGCAAGGTGCTGCACGAAGGCGCCGCGATAGGCGTCGACGGCAGCGGCCGTTTCCTGCTTGATACCTCCGCCGGCCGCACGGCGGTCATGGCGGGCGATGTATCGCTGCGCGTACGGGAGGCGTGAATCATGCTGCTGCTGATTGATGCCGGCAATACACGTGTGAAATGGGCGTTGATGCCGACCGCACGCCTGTCGCAACCGGACAGCCTTGGCCGCTGGGACGACAGCGGGTCGGTCGAGCATGCGCAGGTAGGGCAGCTGGTCGATACCTGGCGCAATGCGCATGTGTCGCGCGTGATCCTGTCCAACGTGGCCGGCGCCGACATGCGCGCCGAACTCGAATGTGCATTGCTGAGCGTGCTGGGACTGAAACCGGTGCCGCTCGAGTGGTTCACCTCCGTGCCGCAGCTCGCCGGCTTGCGCAACGGCTACCGCAATCCCGCGCAGCTCGGCTGCGACCGCTTCGCGTCCGCCATCGCTGCCCGCGCACTCTATCCGGATGAGCCGCTGATCGTTGCCACCTGCGGCACCGCCACCACCGTCGATGCGGTGTCGGCGGAGGGCGTGTTCATCGGCGGAATGATTCTGCCCGGTCTCGGGCTGATGGCCAGTTCGCTGGCGAGGAACACCGCACAGCTGCCGGAGGTTGCCGCAAGCCTGCCGGTGTCCACGCCGTTCGCGGACCATACCGACGCCGCCATCGTCAGCGGCTGCATCGCGGCCCAGGCGGGCGCCATCGAGCGCGCCGTCGCGGCCCATGCGTCTTCCGGCGCGGCGGTGCGCTGCATTCTGTCGGGTGGCGCGGCCGACCTGATCACGCCGCACCTTTCGTTCTCCACAACCAGGGTGGACAATCTCGTGCTGATCGGTCTGCAGACCGTCGCAGCGTCCTCGTTGTCCGTCCTGCCAGTCACGACCGCTCCATCATGCTGAAATTCTTCTTCTGGATATTGTTGCTCGCCAATGCCGTGCTCCTGGCATACCAGCAGGGCTATCTCGATGAACTGGTCGCCAGCGGACGCGAGCCCGGGCGGTTGCAGAACCAGCTCAATGCCGACAAGATCCGCGTCGCGCCGGTCCCGCCACAAGCGAGCGCGCCACAAGCGAGCGCGCCGTCGGTCGAGACGGCGGCAATGACCGCCGCCGTGGACCAGCCCGCTCCGGCACCGTCGTCCCCGGCACAATCAACGCCGGCAGCAGAAGTCGTTGCCCAGAAAGCCGACACGCCGTCCTGCGTGGAAATCGGCAATTTCAATGCCGCGGATGCGCAGCGTTTCGAATCCCGACTTGCCGCGCTCTCGCTCGGCGACCGGGTATCGAGGCATGGCGTGCAGGAAGTATTGCGGCACATGGTCTACATCCCGCCACAGCCGGACAGGGAGGCGGCGGAAAGGAAAACGGCGGAATTGCGCCAACTCGGCGTCACTGACTTTTATGTCATCCAGGACAATTCCGATATGCGCTGGGCAATCTCGCTCGGTGTGTTCAAGATCGAGGATGTCGCTCGTGCCCACCTCGCGGACCTCAATCGCAAAGGCGTGCGTTCGGCGCGCATCGGCGAGCGCACGCTCACCACGAAAGCGGTTGCGTTCCGGTTCAAGGGATGGGATGCGGCGATGAAGGAAAGCGTGGACAAAATCAGAACGGATTTTCCGAACCTGGAGATGCGTGAATGCAAGGTGGCCTGATCGCCGGCCGCGTCGCGCAACAGCACTCAGGATCGGGGCGCCTGCCGTGCGGTTTCTTCAATCAGGCTTCGCAGGCATTGCGGACATAGGCACGTGCCTTCATCTTCGTTGTAGGCATCACGGGGAAGCGGCGGCAAACTCGTGCACCAGCATGCGGCATTGTCATTGGGCGCATCCGTCATGCCGCAGGTGAAGGTCGCCGCGCAGCGCGTGCAAATGCTCATTTTTTTTCGCCGTCGCCGTCAATGGTTTCAGGAATCGTCAGCTGCCGCATCGCGGACCGGAGCAGCTTCATCTGCCGGGTAAAATTGCTGCAGGCACTGCATACCCTCAGGTGTACCCATACGCGCGTACGCTCCGTCCATGTAAGCCGGCGGTCCATTCCTTCCGACGTCAAACGATGCACTTCCCTGCAGGTAGGTTTGATTCCCATGTCGCCGTTTTCCTCATGCCGCTGTCTTCATGTCGGCGTATTGCCGAACCATTTCAATTCCAGGCATTCGCGCAACTGCACCCGTGCCCGATACAACATCACCCAGGCATTAGACGTTGTAATCGCCAACTCCTTACAGATTTCTTCGGTCTCGAGTTCCAGCCACTCCCGCATCATGAAAATCCGCGCATTCTTGGGTGGCAATCTTTCCAGGCAGATTTCCAGGATGCTGAAGAACTCCTTCTGTTCCAGGGTCGCATCGGGGTCCCCCCATTGACGCGGCATATCAACGGTATGGCCATCCGGCTTGAACAGGGCATCGATCACTTCCGCATCGGAACGATCGTCGTCGCCTTCGATCCTCATCTCGCGTTTTGACGAGCGGAGTACGTCGATGATCTTGTGTTTCAGGATGCCGGTCAGGTAGGTCCGAAGCGTTGATTGGCCGGCGAAGCGTTCCGGCTTTTCGAGCACCGCAACAAGGGTGTCCTGCACCACATCCTCCGCCAGGGCATGGTTGCGAAGCTGAAGCAAGGCGAAGCGCAGAAGGGCTGGGCGCAGATTTTCGAGTTCGACGTGCAGGGCAGCGGTATTTGTCATTTGGGCAAAGGTTATTCGATCGCCGGGTGAAACACAATACGAAACCCCGGCGCTTTCGCTGTAAAATCGCGCTGATCTATTTTCAGGACCTGCCATGACCGACTCGCACGACCTCGGCGCCGACCTCTCGGGCGTCTCTCCGCAAATCAAGGCGGAAATACTCGCGGAAGCACTGCCCTACATCCGTAAATTCCATGGCAAAACCATCGTCGTCAAATACGGCGGCAATGCGATGACGGAAGAGCGGTTGAAGCACGGCTTCGCCCGCGATGTCATCTTGTTAAAACTCGTCGGCATGAACCCCGTCGTCGTCCACGGCGGCGGCCCCCAGATCGACAATGCGTTGAAGAAGATCGGCAAGCAGGGCACGTTCGTGCAGGGCATGCGCATCACCGATGAAGAGACAATGGAAGTGGTCGAGTGGGTGCTCGGCGGCGAAGTCCAGCAGGACATCGTCATGCTGATCAACCACTACGGCGGCCAGGCGGTTGGATTGACCGGCAAGGACGGCGGCCTCATCCGCGCGCGCAAGATGGCGATGCCGGACAAGGAAAATCCAGGCAAGTTCATCGACATCGGATTCGTCGGCGAGATCGATGCGATCAACCCGGCGGTGGTCAAAGCCTTGCAGGACGATGCCTTCATCCCGATCATTTCTCCGATCGGTTTCGGCGACGACGGCCAGGCGTACAACATCAACGCCGACCTCGTGGCGGGAAAGATCGCCGAGATCCTCAAGGCCGAGAAGCTCATCATGATGACCAACATTCCGGGCGTGATGGACAAGCAGGGCAATCTGCTGACCGATCTGTCGGCACGCGAGATCGACGAGATGTTCGCGGACGGTACGATTTCGGGCGGCATGCTGCCGAAGATTTCATCGGCGCTGGATGCGGCGAAGTCGGGGGTGAATACGGTGCATATCATTGATGGGCGGATTGAGCATTCGCTGCTGCTGGAGGTGCTGACGGAGCAGGCGTTTGGGACGATGATTCGGTCGCATTGAGGTTCGCTTCGTCATTTCCGTGAAGGGTTTTATAGAGGCTGCTGTTCGCCTGCGAAATGGAACTGGCTTGCAGGCCAGTGCGTGCTGTGCAGGGATAATCTCAAGCTACGGAGTGCCTCCCGTGATCCATCACCCTCGTCATTCCCGCGCAGGCGGGAATCCAGGGCGAAGGAGTGTCTCCGGTAATGCAACCTCTACGGCTCTTCGAAGAAACAAGCCGGGACTGGCCCCGGCGGGCCACCTACTTTTTTGCTTCGCCAAAAAAGTAGG
>NZ_DAIUCO010000114.1:0-15622 GCF_036846085.1 Noviherbaspirillum sp.
CCTCGATCAGTGCGGAGACCTGGACCGCGGTCATGGCCGGGAAATGACGGCCGATCAGCTCGCGGTAGATGATGCCGATGTCGGGATAGGCGGCGACGTATTCTTTCTTGTCAATCACATACCAGGTCATGCGAACGATGTGCTCGGGACGCGCATCGGCTTCGGCCAGCACCTCCACAATGTTGCGCAAAGCCTGTCGTGCCTGCGCCACAAAATCGTCCGAAACAAAATTGCCCTGCGCATCCCAGCCGATCATGCCGCTCACGCAGACAATGCGCCCGCTCGCGACAACGCCATTTGAATACCCCTTCGGGCGCACCCAGCCGGGTGGTAGGAGAATTTCCATAGTGACTTTCAGTTAGTGAATTGGTTTTATTTCGGGTCGGCGCAGTCCGGCCACCTCAATCACCTTCGAACACCGGTTTCTGTTTCGCCACGAAGGCATGGTAAGCGCGATGGAAATCATTCGTCGCCATACAGATCGCCTGCGCCTGCGCTTCCGCCTCGATCGCCTCGTCCACGCCCATATTCCACTCCTGCTGCAGCATTTTCTTTGTCATGCCGTGTGCGAAGGTCGGACCTGCCGCGAGCTCGGCGGCGAAGGATTGCGCCTCCGCCAGAAGCGCGTCGGGATTGCAGACGCGATTGAAAAATCCCCACTGCAGCGCTTCCATGCCGCTCATGCTGCGGCCGGAGTACAGCAACTCGGCAGCACGGCCATGCCCGATCACCCGCGGCAGCAGCGCACAGGCGCCCATGTCGCACCCTGCCAGCCCGACGCGCGCGAACAGAAACGCCGTCTTGCTGCGCTCCGTACCGAAGCGGATATCCGACGCCAGGGCGAGGAGCGCACCAGCGCCGGCGCAAACGCCGTCGACCGCCGCGACGATGGGTTGCGGGCAGGCGCGCATCGCCTTGACCAGATCGCCGGTCATGCGGGTGAAAGCGAGCAAGCCCGGCATGTCGAGTTGCGTCAGGGGGCCGATGATGTCGTGCACGTCGCCGCCGGAACAGAAGTTCTCCCCGGCGCCGGTGATCACGACCGATTTCACGTCGTCGGCATGGCGCATGTCGAGAAAGAGATCGCGCAGTTCCGCATACGAATCGAACGTGAGCGGATTCTTGCGCTCGGGCCGGTTCAGTGTCAGCGTGGCGACGCCGCCACTGACCGCAAACCGGAAATGACGAGCCTGATAGTCCGCGAGTGTGATGCGGTTGCCCGGGAGCTGGTGCGGTTGGCCAGGAAGGTGGCGCATGGTTGTGATCCTTATTATCTGGCTTCGATTGAGGAGGTGTTCAGGTGGGTTTTCAACTTGGACAAAAGCTGGATCAGGGTGCTTTTCTCGGATTGCGTCAGGCCTCCCGTCATCTCCCGTATCCATTGTTCATGCACCTCGGCCATGCGCGTAAAGGCACGGCGTCCCGCCGGCGTGAGCTTCAGCAGGAAGACGCGCCGGTCGTGCGGGTCAGGGACGCGCACCACCAGTTTTTCCTGTTCCAGCAGGTCGGCGATGCCGGTGATGTTGCCCCCTGTGACCATCATCCGCTTCGACAATTCGCCCATGCGCAATCCTTCCGGATGCCGTTCCAATTGCGCCATGAGGTCAAAACGTGGCAAGGTAATCTCGAACTCGGCGCGCAGGCGGCTGCGGATTTCATCTTCGATGCGCACGGTGCAGGACAGCATGCGCAGCCAGAGCTTGAGCGATTGATGATGGTCGTCGGTCAGGCGGCTCTCGAGGTCGATGACCGTTGCGGATTCGTTGTTATTCATGCTGGGCTTTCCTGTCATTCTCAAATCATTCACATGACCTCGCCGCCGGCCACCGGCAAGGATTGGCCATTCATCGCCGAGGCACCGGGCAGACAAAGCCAAAGCACCGCGTTTGCGACTTCCTCCGGCTGGACGAGGCGCTTCTGCGGATTCCGCGACGCAAGCTCCGCTTTTGCCTGCGCGGTGCTGCGGCCCGTCTTGGCGGCGATGTTGTCGACCGCGTCTCTTACCAGGTCGGTATCGGTAAACCCTGGGCAGACCGCATTCACCGTCACGCCCTTCGTCGCGACTTCCAGCGCAAGCGCCCGTGTCAGTCCGATGAGCCCGTGCTTCGCCGCACAGTAGGCAGCGACATAGGCATAGCCGGTCAGCCCGGCAGTGCTGGCAATGTTGACGATGCGGCCCCATTGCGCGTCCAGCATCGAGGGTAGTGCCGCCTGCGTGCAATGGAAGGCGCCGGACAGGTTGACGTCCAGCATCGCCTGCCACAAAGCCGCATCGGTTTTGACGAACGGCGCGGACAAGGCCTGGCCGGCATTGTTGACCAGGATGGAGACCGGTCCGAAACGGGCAACAGCGGCATCGAATCCCGTCCTGACCGAATCGGCCCGGGTGACGTCCATCTGCACCTGCAACACGTCGCCAAGTGGCCGCATCATCCGGACCGCCGCCGCAAGACGCCCGGCATCCCGGCCCGCCAGCGTGACACGCGCGCCTTGTTCCAGCAACGCCCGACCGATCGCCATGCCGATACCACGCCCGCCGCCGGTCACGAGCGCATGCTTTCCCTCCAGTTCCCGTCCACCCGCCATGATCATCCTTCGAGCAGCTTCGCCGCGATCTGCTGCGGCGTCATCCCGCTGGAAGCGGCCGCCATCTGGCGATCGCGCTCGAGGTTGCGCTCCAGTTGGACCTTGGCGGCCTGATACTGCTTCGGCCATGCCATATCGAGATAGCCGATTTTCGCCGCTTCATTCAATGTCCATGCCGGATTGGCAAGATGCGGACGCGCCACTGCGCACAAGTCGGCGCGTCCGGCGGCGATGATGCTGTTGGCATGGTCGGCTTCGAAGATGGCGCCGACCGCGATCGTCGGTATGCCGGCCTCGTTGCGGATGCGGTCCGCGAACGGTGTCTGGAACATGCGGCCGTAGACCGGCTTTTCCAGCTTGCTGACCTGCCCGGCGGAACAGTCGATCATATCGGCCCCGGCCGCCTTGAACAGCCGGGCGATGTTGACCGCATCGTCGGGTGTGATGCCGCCTTCGACCCAGTCATGGGCGGAGATGCGCACGCTGATCGGCTTGTCCCGGGGCCATACATCGCGGATGGCGGCGAACACTTCCAGCGGGTAACGACAACGGTTTTCCAGGCTGCCGCCGTATTCGTCGGTGCGGTGGTTGGTCAGGGGCGAAATGAATGTCGACAGCAGGTATCCATGCGCGCAATGCAGTTCCAGCCAGTCGAAGCCGGCAGCGGCGGCCTCCCGCGCCGAGCGCACGAAATCCGCCTTGATGCGCGCCATGTCCTCATGCGTCGCCTCGCGCGCCCGCTGCGACACGCCGGTCAGGTATTGCATCGGCGATGCCGCCACCAGCGGCCAGTTGCCGTCTTCCAGCGGCAGGTCGATGCCGTCCCATGAAGCGCGGGTAGAGCCTTTGGGTCCGGCGTGTCCGAGTTGCACCGCGATCTTCGCGTCGGTATTAGCATGCACGAATTCGACGATGCGTTGCCAGGCGTGGGTATGTTCCGGCGCGTAAAGCCCCGGGCAACCCGGCGTGATGCGGGCATCGGCAGACACGCAGGTCATCTCCGCGAACACCATCCCGGCGCCGCCCATCGCCCTGCTGCCGAGATGCACCAGGTGATAGTCGCCCGCCACACCGTCCCGGGCGGAATACTGCGCCATCGGCGATACGACAATGCGGTTCTTCAGTACGATGCCCCGCAGGCGGAACGGCGTCAGCATCGGCGGGATGCTCCGGCGGCTCGCCGGTCGAGGCAAGTCCGCCTGTTCAAATGCGCGCGCACTGATCCAGTCCTCGAAGCGTTCGACATAGGCCGGATCGCGCAGCCTCAGGTTTTCATGCGACAGGCGCTGGCTCCTGGTCAGCATCGAATAGGTGAACTGCTCCGCCTCCATGCCGGTATAACGCTGCACGTTCTCGAACCATTCCATCGAATTGCGGGCGGCGCTCTGGAGCTTCAGCACCTCGACGGAGCGCGCCTGCTGGTAGTCCCGCATCACCGCTTCCATGTCGCCGTCGCCGCGTTCGCCAAAACAGCGCGCCATTTCGATCGCATCCTCCAGGGCGAGCTTGGTGCCGGAGCCGATCGAGAAATGCGCGCTGTGCGCGGCATCGCCCATCAGCACCACCGGCACCCGCTTGCCACCGATATGGTTCCAGTGCACCCAGCTACCGCAGACGATGCGCGGAAACCTGATCCAGATGGCGGAGCCGCGCAGGTGGGTGGCATTGCTGATCAGCCGATGGCCGTCCAGATGGCGGGCGAACAGCTTTTCGCAGTAGGCGATGCCCTCCTCCTGGCTCATCCTGTCGAGGCCGGCGTTCAGCCATACCTCCTCCGGCGTTTCGACGATGAAGGTGGAGGTATCGCCGTCGTACTGGTAGGCATGGGCCTGGAACCAGCCGTGCTCGGTTTCCTCGAAGGCGAAGGTGAAGGCGGAGAACAGTTTTTTGGTGCCCAGCCAGATGAACCGGCATTTGCGGGTATCGATGTCGGGTGCGAAGCTTTCCTGGTAGCGGGAACGGATGCGGCTGTTCAAGCCATCGCTGGCGATCACCAGGTCGGCGTCGTACCGGGCGGCAACTGCCTGGTCATCGGTGACATCGGTCTCGAAAACGAGCCGCACGCCGAGCTCCTCGCACCGCTGCTGCAGGATATTGAGCAGCCGTTTGCGCCCGATTCCGCAGAAGCCATGGCCGCCGGAGGTGATGGTGCGGCCCTTGAAATGGGTATCGATATCATCCCAGTGGTTGAACGCCTGCAGGATGGTTTTCGCGGTCGGTTCATCGGCGGCGGCAAGATTGCCCAGCGTCTGGTCGGAAAACACCACGCCCCAGCCGAACGTGTCGTAGGGCCGGTTGCGTTCGATGACGCTGATGATGTGTTCCGGATTCTGCTTTTTCATCAGCAGGGCAAAGTACAACCCGGCCGGACCGCCGCCAATACATACAATGTTCATTTCATCTCCAGCATGCCGGCGCGCGGGGCGGATTGTGCGGATTGGGCCGATGATGTGGACTGTGCGAACTCCGGCGTGCGCAGCAGGAAGCGCTGCAGCTTCCCGGTGCCGGTACGGGGCAGTGATTCCCTGAAATCGATCGCACGCGGATATTTATAGGGTGCGATTGCCTGCTTGACGTACTCCTGCAGTTCCGAGACCAGTGCGGCCGACGGTTGAAAGCCCGCATTCAGTACCACGTAGGCCTTGACGATCTCGCCCCGCGTGTCGTCCGGGAAGCCCACCACGCCGCATTCCGCGACCGCCGGATGCTTCAGCAACGCGTCTTCCACCTCCGGCCCGGCGATGTTGTAGCCGGCGGAAATGATCATGTCATCGGTGCGCGCGTGGAAGCGGAAGTAGCCGTCGGCATCCATCTCGTAGGCATCGCCTGTCACATTCCAGCCGTTGGCGACATAGTTGCGCTGGCGCTGGTCGGCGAGATACCGGCATCCGGTCGGCCCCTTGACGGCAAGGCGGCCGACAACGCCTGGTCCGACGGGCAGCCCTTCTTCATCGAGCACGCAGGCACGGTAACCGGGAACCGGCTTGCCGGTCGCGCCGGGACGAATCTCGTCGCCACTGGCGGAAATGAAGATATGCAGCATCTCCGTGGAGCCGATGCCGTCGATCATGTCAATCCCGCTCGCCTGCCGCCATTGTTCGCGGGTCGCGACGGGCAGCGCTTCGCCGGCGGACACGGTCTTCTTCAACGTGGAAAGACGGTAACCGGGTACCAGGGGCGTCATCTTGCGGTAGAAGGTGGGTGCAGTGAAGCAAACGGTCGCGCCGAAATGCTGGATCGCCTCGAGCAGGCTGGCGGGCGATAGTTTTTCGAGCAGGACGGTGGAGGCGCCGACCCGCATCGGGAACAGGAGCAGACCGCCAAGGCCGAAAGTGAATGCCAGAGGCGGCGTGCCGATGAAGACATCATCGGAAGACGCCTGCAAAGTGTACTTTGGGAAACAGTCGCAGGCCGCCAGGATGTCCCGGTGAAAATGCATGGTTCCCTTGGGCGTACCCGTCGTCCCGGAGGTGAAGGCGATCAGGCAGACATCCTCGGCGGCTGTATCGACCGCTGCGAAACCCGGCGGTTTCAAGCGCATCAGCGATTCGAGCGCGTCGGGCCCGTCATGATGGAAGTAGACGACCGGCCCGCGCAGCGATGCGTCGCCCAGTGCGGCCTCGATCTCCGTCCGCAGGTTTGCCGAGCAAAGCGTGGCATTTACCCTCGCCTTGTTCATGATGACGGTCAGTTCCTTCGCCCGGAGCAGCGGCATGGTCGGCACCGCGATGCAACCGGCCTTCCAGACGGCAAGGATGCAGGCCGCCATCATCGGGTTATTGTCTCCTCGCAACAGAACCCGGTTGCCTGGCACCAGACGCATATCCTCGCGCAGGACGCGCGCAATCCGGTCGACACGATCCTGGAGTTCCGCGTAGGTCCACGATTCCTTCAAGCCGTGGAGCGCCGGACGATGGCCATGCCCGGTTGCCGTCATCCTGTCCAGCAGTTCGACAACGCAGTTGAGGCGCTCGCCGTACTGCAATCCCGGCAGGTCGAAGATCAGCTCCGGCCACTGCTCCGGGGGCGGCAGGTTATCGTTTGCAAAGGTATCCGCATAAGCTGAACGGGCCATGTGTTCTCCAATCGATCCGGCAATACGGGACAAGCAATATGGGGCGGGAAAGCGGACGGTGCATCCGGAAGACAATTTAGTTTAAGCCTAAAGTATTTAAGTCTCAAGTGATTGATCTGGAGCAAACCCTTACATCCAGATGCGATTACCGTCGGTTTTAGGGGCCTGCAGATAGCTCGACGACATACGCCATTCGAAGATCACATTTGAAGATACAGAACCCGCTGGACGTCGGACGCCGGCGTTATCCGGAACTCAAGATCGGAATTTTGCAGAAAGCAAGACTCTGCTCAAACTTGAATGCGGAATACCGACGAACTAAACCATATTTGCAATTACTAAGAACACATGGGCCGTTAATCTTTTGCCAAGCATCGAGCAGTTTAGGATGCCTGTGCGCCGGATGCAGGTCTACAAGAACCCATATTCAACAAATACCCAGGAGCAACAGCTATGGCAGACGAGAACAAGGAAACCAAACCGATTTCTAACGGGATTCAGCCGGGGCCGGGCGAACATATCTTGGATACCGCAGTCCAGCCGGCAACGACGCCGGACAACGCAAGTAGCCGCATCGGTTCGGCGAGCAGCGCAGCGGGAAGCAGCGGAGGACTGGACACCGACTCCCTGAGCGGCAGCACATCGACCACCAATCCCTATACACCGGAAAGCATCAGCGCAAGCCTGGCGCGTGCCGACTACGAAGCCGACCAGTATGCGCAGGATTTGTCGGACAGGGCGAGCGGCGGTTACTCGACCAGCAGCTATTCCGGCATGGGCAATTCGGATATGACAGGCTCCAATACCACGTTCGTCCGGGCGCAGAACTATGTGCGCGAAGCACCCGGTACCGTCCTGATCGGAACGCTGGTCGCTGGATTTCTGCTAAGCAGGCTGATGAAGAGCACATCCACCCGAAAATACGAGTACACGACCACCTACCCGACCCAACGGTCGCCGATTTCGGAGCGCATGAAGCAGGTTGGCGACACCGCCCGCGCCAAGCTCCAGGGAACGACCGGGGCTGCACAGGCCCGCATGAGCCAGGTGGGCCAGCGCGTCCAGGAATCCAAAGGCGCCGCGCAAGCCCGGATGAATGAAATGACACAGCGACTGAAGGAATCCGCCGGCGTTGCGCAGGCACGCATGAACGAGATGGGCCAGCGTTCGCAGCAGCAGTACACCCGCGCGCGCAGCGAAGTCGATCGCCTGATCGAGGAGCAGCCCCTCATCATCGGCGTGGTCGGCATCGCACTGGGTGCGGCCATCGGCGCCACGCTGAAACCTACCCGCCGCGAACAGGAATTGATGGGCGGCATGCGTGACAAGCTCATGGAACGCGCCAAGGAAACCGCGCGGGCACAGGCGGAGACCCTCAAGCAATCGGCGCAGCGCATTGCCGAGGCCGCGAAACAGGAAGCCAGCCAGGTCGCCAAATCGGTATCCGCCACGGATGCCCAGGGCACCACCGGCAAGACCGCATCATCCGGTTCGGTTGACGCCGGTGACGCGCAGTTCGGGAATCTCCCGGGCCAACAGAGCATTCATTAATCCCTGCATTTCCTCCCCGGGGGCTTCGGCCTTCGGGGAAGTTTCCTCTCGCGTCACGAAAAACTGGCGCAGACGGCCGTCCTGCGGTGTAATCCTGTTTCTGAAAACAAACCGATCATCCGCCCCAGCGGATCATTCAGACCGGAGCCGCCGCAATGCCGTGCAAGTTATCCCGATTCATTTCTCCTTTCCTCACCCTCCTCGCCGCATGCTGTGTCGTTGTTCCCGCCGCCGCCAGCGAACCGGCCTCCGGGACGTTCACCGCTAGCAGGGCCTGCGACGCTTACAGGTCATTCCGTAACCAGACCAATCCCGGCCAGGTGAAGACTGCACCGGGAACGACATACGAGGTCGCGGAAATCAATAGCAGAAACTGGGAATGGATACGGATCCACATCCCGGGTGCATCCGACTCGCCGCGCTGGGTCTCGCGGGACTGTGGCAGCGCGAAGCTCGGCGCCGCAACGGAAAGCGCTGTCCGCGCCGGAAAGGAATGCAATGTCCGAAACCAGCACGACAGCTACGTGCTGGCGATGAGCTGGCAACCCGGGTTTTGTGAACATTTTCCCTATGAAGGCAAGAAGCCGGAGTGCGATGCACTGGCGAGCCGCAGGCTGGAAACCAGCCACCTCACCCTGCATGGTCTGTGGCCGAACCGTAAGAGTTGCGGTACCAGCTATGGCAATTGCCCCGGACCGTCGCTGCAACTGGAGAAAGCCACGATCGACAAGATCGCGCCATGGATGCCCAACTTTTTCTTTGAAACCAGGTTCGGCGACTATGAATGGAAGAAGCACGGCACCTGCCAGAGCCTCGAGGATGATGCGTATTTTCTGACCGCGGTCGATGCGGTCAGGATCGTCAATGATTCCGCCGCCGGCCGCTATCTGCGGGAAAACATCGGCAAGGCGATCTCGGCCAGGAAGTTTTTCGAACATGTGCGCCAAAGCCATGGCGAGGAGATCGCCGGCAAGATGACGCTGGTGTGCGCGAAAGGCCGGTTCTTGCAGGAGGTCAGGATCAGTTTGCCGCTGGGCTTCCGTACCGACGGCGGAATCGAGAAGCTGGCGGGCGGGGCGAAGCCAGCGCCGGAACCGACGAGCAAATGCGGGTCGGATCAGATTTACATCGAGCGGAGCGGGCCGGGTTGAGGGGTTGGGTTTTGTATTATGCGGAAGAGGCATATTGGAGGTCCGCTTAGAACACTCTCCTTAGAGTTCCCTCCCCCTCTCAGGGGGAGGGTTAGGGTGGGGGTAGTGAGGTCGAGCTATCGCATGTAGCAGTTCGAGCTCACTACCCCCATCCCAGCCTTCCCCCTGAGAGGGGGAAGGAGCAGTTCAAGGGTGGCTCAACTTAAATACCTGTGCGGCCCCGCTTCCAAACCAAAAGCCTTGTGCTTACGCGCAATCCGTTCCGCAGGCGCGGGCAGTGTCCCACGAAACCTGTGCTCTCCCCGAAAGGAGGAGCGTGCAGTCGATATTGACTAAGCGGAATGACGATTGAACCGTTAGGGTATGGCATGTTTGATGTAACCCCAGACGATCAATGCAGCAGATTGTTAACCTTTTCCCGGCCTCGTCTCGACGCTTCGCATCACCCCACCCCCGAAACTCCCCTGCTCCGGATGCATGCCTCCCAGCCGCATCCGCACCGCGCAGTACTTGAACTCCGGAATCTTCCCGAACGGATCCAGCGCCGCATTGGTCAGCTTGTTGATCGCCGCCTCGTAATAACAGAACGGCACGAACACCGCCCCGCGCGGCGTGCTGTCGTCGGCGCGCGCGTACAGCGACACCACGCCGCGGCGGGATTCGAGGGTGACCAAATCGCCCGGCTCCGCGCCGAGATCGGCGAGGTCGAGCGGATGCACCAGCGCAACCGGATCAGGCTCGAGTGCGTCGAGTACGCCGGCGCGCCGGGTCATGCTGCCGGTGTGCCAATGTTCCAGCTGCCGCCCCGTAATAAGGACCTGCGGGTATTCGGAATCCGGGCGTTCCGCCGCCGGGATGATATCCGCCGGCACGAAGCGCGCGCGGCCGCTTTGCGTCGGGAAACGGTCGGTGAAGACCACCGCCCGCCCGGGCGCCCCTTCCGTCTCGCACGGATAGGTGACGGCATGTTCGCGCTCGAGCCGCTCCCAGGTGATGCCGGCGATGCTGGGCATGCTCCTGCGCATCTCGTCGAATACGTCCGACACATGCCCGTAGTGCCAGTCCAGACCGATGCGCCTTGCAATCTCCTGCAATATCCATAAATCCTGTTTCGCATCGCCCGGTGGATCGATCGCTTGCCGACCGAGTTGCACCAGCCTGTCGGTATTGGTGAACGTGCCGGTCTTCTCGGCGAACGCCGACGCCGGCAGGACCACATCCGCGAGGTAGGCGGTCTCGGTCAGGAAAATGTCCTGCACCACGAGGTGTTCGAGCGCCGCCAGCGATGCGCGCGCATGGTTGGCATCGGGATCGGACATCGCCGGGTTTTCGCCCATGATGAACATGCCTTTCACCCTGCCCTGCCTGATCGCGTGCATGATCTCCACGACAGTAAGGCCCGGCTGGTTGTCCAGCGACTTGCCCCAGAGTTTCTCGAATTTTTCCCGGGCCGGCGGATGGTCGACGCGCTGGTAGTCGGGATACATCATCGGGATCAGGCCTGCGTCGGACGCGCCCTGCACATTGTTTTGGCCGCGCAGCGGATGAAGCCCCGTGCCGGGCCGGCCGATCTGGCCGGTCATGAGCGCCAGCGCGATCAGGCAGCGCGCATTGTCGGTGCCATGCACGTGCTGCGAGATGCCCATGCCCCAGAGGATCATCGATGCCTTCGACGTCGCATACAGCCGGGCGACATACCGGATCGTGTCGGCGTCGATGCCGCAGATGGGCGCCATCGATTCCGGGCTGTAGCCATCGACGTTGGCGCGCAGTTCCTCGTAGCCGATGGTGCGGCTGGCCACGAACGTCTCGTCGACCAGCCCTTCATGCACGATCACATGCATCATTGCGTTGAGCAGCGCGACATCCGTGTCTGGCTTGAACTGCAGGAAACGATGGGCGATGCGCGACAGATCCGACCGGCGCGGGTCGGCGACGATCAGCCGGGTGCCGTTGCGGGCGGCATTCTTGATCCATGTCGCGGCGACCGGGTGGTTGACCGTCGGATTTGCACCGATCACGATGACCACGTCCGCCTTCGTCACATCCATGACCGGATTGGATACCGCGCCCGAGCCGATCCCTTCCAGCAGCGCCGCGACCGATGACGCATGGCAAAGACGGGTGCAATGATCGACATTGTTGCTGCCGAAGCCGGTACGGACCAGTTTCTGGAACAGATAGGCTTCCTCGTTGCTGCACTTGGCGGAGCCGAATCCGGCCAAGGCTTTGCCGCCCTCCCGATCGCGGATCGCAGCGAGCTTCCCCGCCGCCAGGTTAAGCGCTTCCTCCCAGGTCGCTTCACGGAAAACCGCCATCACGTTGTCGGGGTCCATTGTGAACGCGCCGTGTTTCGGTGCGTCGGGACGCCGGATGAGCGGTCTGGTCAGGCGGTGCGGATGATGCGCGTAATCGAAACCATAGCGGCCCTTGACGCACAGGCGTTTCTGGTTGGCCGGGCCGTCGCGGCCTTCGACGTAGAGAATTTTGTTGTCGCGAACGTGATAGCTGAGCTGGCATCCGACCCCGCAATACGGGCACAGTGAATCAACCTGCTTGTCCGGCTCCCGCAAGGCCACGGCATCCGCCGGCATCAGCGCGCCAGTGGGACAGGCCTGCACGCATTCGCCGCAGGCGACGCAGGTCGATGCGCCCATCGGGTCGTCCATGTCGAACACGATCTTTTCCTGTTCGCCGCGCAATGCCAGGCCGATCACGTCATTCATCTGTTCGTCGCGGCAGGCGCGTACACAGCGGGTGCACTGTATGCAGGCATCCAGATTGACGGCGATGGCGGGATGCGAGAGATCCGCGGCGACTCTTGCACGTGGCGCAAAGCGCGGCTTGCCGAGTTCCATCTTGCGCGACCAGCGATCGAGTTCGTTGCTCCGCGTATGGGCGGTCTCCGGCATGTCGGACTGGAGCAGTTCCAGTACCATCTTTTGTGCCGACACGACGCGATCACTGTCGGTCACGACATCCATGCCGGCAGCCGGCACGCGGCAGCAAGATGGCGCAAGCACCCGCTCGCCCTTGATCTCGACCACGCAGGCGCGGCAGTTGCCGGCCACGTCCAGCCCGCCCATCGCGCACAGGCGCGGGATCTCGATACCCTCGCGCTCCGCGATCTTCAAAAGGGTCTCATCGGTCCTGCCGCTGACTTCTTTGCCGTTCAGCCTGAAGCTGACTGATTCGGCCACGCATTGCCGCGCCTGTTGCCTGGTAACGGCATTCATGGTTGCTCCATCCCGGATTTCTCCAGTTCATGCGGGAAATACCGAATGACGCAGTCGACCGGATTCGGCGCCGCCTGGCCCAGTCCGCAGATCGACGCGTCCCGCATGACTGCCGACAACTCGGCCAGCAACATGGTGTCCCATTCCGCTTGCTCGATCAGGTTCAAGGCCTTGGCCGTACCGACCCGGCACGGAGTGCATTGTCCGCAGGACTCGTCCCGGAAGAATCGCATCAGGTTGCGCGCCGCATCGACGGCGGTGTCCCTGTCGGACAGTACGATGATCGCCGCCGATCCGATGAAGCAGCCGTGGGCCTGCAACGTATCGAAGTCCAGCGGAATGTCCCGCATGCTTGCCGGAAGGATGCCGCCGGAGGCACCGCCCGGCAGATAGGCGTAGAAGCAGTGGCCTTCCCGCATGCCGCCGCAATATTCCTCGATCAGTTCCGCGATGGTGATGCCGGCCGGTGCCACATGCACACCCGGCTTGTTGACCCTGCCCGACACCGAAAACGAGCGCAGGCCCTTGCGGCCATGCCTGCCGTGAGAAGCAAACCATGCACCGCCGTTCTCGATGATGTCCCTGACCCAGTACAAAGTTTCAAAGTTGTGCTCCAGTGTCGGCCTGTCGAACAGCCCGACCTGCGCAACATAGGGCGGCCGCAGGCGCGGCATGCCGCGCTTGCCCTCGATCGACTCGATCATCGCCGATTCCTCGCCGCAGATATACGCGCCGGCACCTCGCCGCAGATGGATGACCGGCATGCCGGATACCGGCGGGTCATTGCGCAGTTTGGCCAGTTCCCGTTCCAGCATGGCGCGGCAGCCGTGGTATTCGTCGCGGAGATAGATGTACACCGCCTCGATGCCGACCGCCCATGCGGCGATCAGCATCCCTTCGATGAACCGGTGCGGATCACGTTCCAGAAAGGTGCGGTCCTTGAAGGTTCCCGGTTCGCCTTCGTCGATATTGACGGCCATGAGGCGCGGCCCCGCTTCGTTGCGCACGATGCGCCATTTGCGTCCTGCCGGAAAACCTGCACCGCCCAGGCCGCGCAATCCGGAATCCTCCATCGTGCGGAGGATCGTTTCGACGTCTCGCCGGCCGGACAGGCATTCCCGCAGCAGGCGATAGCCGCCTTTCGCGCGGTAATCGTCGTAGTTTGCCGCGCCTTCTGCGGTGCGGTCCTGAAGCGCCTTCGCATCCACCGACACCTTGACCGATTCGCAACTTGCGTTCGTGACAGGGTTCTGCCCGACCACCGCAACCGGCGCCTGCTCACAGCGCCCGACACAGGGTGCTGCAACGACCTTTACCTCCGGACCGAGGATAGCCGGCAGCCTTTCCAGCAGCGACGATGCGCCGGCCAGTTCACAGGACAACCCGTTGCAGACCCGAACCGTTACCGCATGTGGAACCGCGCTCTCGGCGTCCTCTTTCACGATCTCGAAATGATGGTAGAAGCTGGCAACTTCATACACTTCCGCCTGTGCCATCCGCATCTCCTGGGCCAGCGCCGCAAGGTGCCTTGACGTCAGCCGGCTGTAGCGGTCATTGATCAGGTGAAGATGCTCGATCAGCAGGTCGCGCCGGCGCGGCGCATCAGCAAGGAGATCGCGCACCTCCGCAAGGGCGACCGGATCGACGCGACGCCCCTTCGGCGCCTGGCGTTTGCGTTCCCGGCTGGCGGGCTCTGCGGTGATGGGAATGATGCGCTGATTCATGCAAATTTCTTTCCGGGTCCCGCCGCTGGGATCTTGATTCTGCCGATGGGGTCGATACCGTCAACATCGACCGTCACCGGCCTGAGTAGGAAGCGCCGGCCCGGCGTCAACTTCGCACATTTCATGGCGTGCCTTTGCCGAAGATGGGACTGCGTCGTTCCCTGATCGCGGCCAATCCTTCCCGTGCATCGGCCTGCCCGAAACCCATCATCTCCGCCGTCAGTGAGGCTTCGAACGCGGGCCACGCGGCATAGAGCCAGTGGTTGAGGGAGCGCTTCGTCGCCGCGAGGGCGAACCTGCTGCCGGCAGCGAGTTTCTGCGCCACCGCCAATGCTTCCGCCTGCAATGCATCCGCATCCACCACCTTGCTGATCAGGCCAATCCGTTCCGCTTCCTCGCCACTGACGGTTTCGCACAGCAGCAGATAGTACTTTGCCTTCGCCATGCCGCACAGCAGCGGCCAGATGATCGCCGCGTGATCGCCGGCGGCGACGCCCAGTTTCGTATGCCCGTCGATGAGCTTTGCGTTGCGGGCTGCGATGGATATATCCGCCATCAGCGCCACCGCGAGGCCGGCACCGACCGCCGCGCCGTTGATGGCGGACACGATGAGTTTGTCGCAGTCGAGCATTCCCTGCACGATCTCCCGCGCCTCGCGCATCACCCGCATGCGGGTAGCCTCGGACCCGAGCATGTCTTCGACCATGCCGAGATCGCCGCCGGCGCAGAAGGCTTTTCCTTCGCTGCGGACGAGAATTGCACGGACGTCGTCGCGGGTATTCAGGGTACGCCAGATGGTTGCCAGTTCGGCATGACCGGAGGCGTCGGTGACGGGCATGCCGTCGGCGGGCTGGAAAACCAGGTGGGCGATGCCTTCGGCGTGGATGTCGACGCGGAAGTTGGTGGTTTGGAGCGGGAGGGAGATGGGCATGGGGGCGTTATTCGTTGAATTTGCCTGCGAGGATAGCGCCTTTTGGGTAGCGGGCGAAGCGCGAAGCAGATCGGCAAGTGTTTTGAAATACTCCAAATTGCACACCGGTTCGCTCTCTCTTCCGGGGCGGCTAGCGAGGAAGCCATTGTATGCGGTCGCTCAACTTCGTCACCCCTACGCGGGCCGCTCCATCTTAACCTTCCCCCTCGCATACTGTTCGGCACAGTTCATGCGACCGTACTTATGGTTTCACGCGTTGATGCCAAACCCTTGTCATTCCCGCGAAGGGTTTTGCAGGGAATTCGGACAGCATGCTGTCCGCCTGCAAAACGGTACTGGCTTGCAAGCCAGTACGCGCCCTGCAAGGG
>NZ_DAIUCO010000115.1:0-9124 GCF_036846085.1 Noviherbaspirillum sp.
CACCGAAACGGCTTGAAGATATACCCATCCGCCCCCTCCTTCAGCCCGCGCTGCAGATCCGCATCCTCCACCCGCGACGTCACCATCACCACCGGCACATCCGACAGATCGCTGTACCGCCGGATGTGCTTGAGTACATAAAACCCGTCGCGAGTCGGCAAAACCACGTCAAGCAGCACGATGTCCGGCCGATAACCGTCTTGGAACAGGCGCAGCGCATCCGGCGCATCGCCTGCATGCGTGACCGCAAAGCCCTTCTCCCCCAGCAATGCGCCCATCAGTTGCACCATGTCTTCATCGTCTTCCACCACCAGCACCTTTAAACCGTTCGCCGCCGGAGGCTCGCCCGTCGCTTCGCGGCTCACATGCGTATAAAAACCTTTCTCATGCAGCAGCCGGGCCGCCCGCCGTGCTTCGGACCACATCTGGGCATCATCATCGGTACCTGCAGCGGCGGCTTTTGCCCGTGGGGATGGCAGATCGTCCGCGCGTTCAATCCAGCCGCGCCGCTCCAGGTCGCCGGCAACAGACAGGAAATCGCCCGTTATCCGGTCGCCTGTACGGGCAGCAAGATGTGCGATGGACGACTTGCCGTCGATCATTCGCAGCAGGAAAAGGGCATCGGCGGAAACATCCGGGCCGGCTTTTTTCAGGGCGTTCCTGCCGTCGGCAGTTACTTTCAAAATGGTGTGTGCATACATTACTGGCAATAAACCTTCTATGGATTTTTCACGAATGCGGTTAGCTTACCGCCGATACCACCAATGATGAAATACGCTGAGAACCGGCTTGCGGATGCAAAAATTACCTGCCGCGCGTACAAAACGACGTCCAAACAGGCTTGAAGGCAACAAAATAAGACGATTCGAGACATACCGCGCTGTCATGTTGCGCCGGCTCGCCTGTGGCACATCCCTTGCTGCACTTGACAGGAGATGTGCATGAAAAAGACCCGAACTTGCGGTATGTCGTAATGCTAATTGCAAATTCGATCATGATCATCCTTACCGACTGACCGGTTGACAGGGACAGATCGCAAGCGGCATGCAGCAGGCTTCGTTGTATCGCAAAGACCGCCATCCGCTTCCAGACGGATTTCGAGGTGTTGACCGCTGACAAGTCCCTCCCAGTCCGCTTTGGCTGATCAAACTGCGTCAAGGAGTGACTTATGGACACGAATACACCATCAACACCGGGTGGCAACGGCTCGGATATCACGGTAAAGACCGGATCGAGCAACTACGACAAAACATTGGGTACGGCGTCGGGCACGAAGCCGCCGGGCACATCGGCAGGGATGCGCAGCCAGCTAACCAGCCTCAAGGCGGATCTGGACGCATTGGTCAATCGCGCGCCCGGCATGTCGGACGACGAGCTTGCTGCTGAGCATGCCAAGCTGATGGCGAAATACAGCTCCCTGCGTTTCGCGGCAAAAGGCCTCGCCACCCAAGCGACACAGCAGTTCAGCGTCGGAGTTGAGAACGCCAGCCGGCAGTTCAATCGCGGCGTCGAAACGACGACCGGATATGTGAAGGAAAAGCCGATGCAGTCGGTGGCGGTGGCAGCCGGTGCGGGATTGCTGCTTGCGATGCTGTTCAAGCGTCGCTGACCGGCACGCACGCAACGAACGATAACGGAGAGAGCTTATGGACAATTCCGACGCGCACGCACCACGCCGTTCCCAGGGAAATGGCGCATCCGGCAGCGCCTATGTTTCAGGAGGCAATGCCGGTCACGCGGCCGGTCAGTACAACGAGTATCAGACACAGGCCACCCCGGTGGAGGCGGCCCTTGGCTGGGCAAAGCAGCACCCGCTGTTATGTGCAGCGGCAGTAGGAGCGGTGATTGCCATCGGTCCGCGCCGGATGGTGCGTACCTTGGCAACCAGTGGTGGAGCCTTGACGGCATTGACGCTCCGCAATCCGTCGAACATTGACGCCCTTGCAAGACTCATAAGCACAGTGGGCGCCTATTTGCAGCAAAAGAGTGCGCAGAAGCAAGGCGACCGCGCACGTTACCGACCCTAACGCCGAGGTGGCGGATTGACGATGGGGCTAAAGCAAATAGAAGCACCATCGTTGCAGTTAGGAGAGGAAAGTCCGTTTAACTCATTAACCAGAAAGGAAAGTAAATCATGAAAAAAATCATTTCCGTATTCGGCATCTTGGCATTTGCCGTCGGCCTGTCAGCATGCAACACCATGCGTGGTATCGGTACCGATATCGAGCGTGGCGGCGAGAAAGTCCAGGGCGCTGCGACGGACGTACAGAAGGGCAATACCAGCTCCGGTTCGTCCCGATAATCGGCATTACCTGACGTACAGCAATAGGAAAGGGCTGCGTCCGCAAGGACGCGGCCTGCTTTTTCACTCGCGTTATTTCTCCCGGTGCATCGGCGAGCCCGAATGCCGGCACTCGCTCAACCCCTACTGCACTGCCGGCCTGCTCGTCGAGTGCCGCGCAGCTTCCCCTAGTCAACGTCCACCTTGCCGCACCGTGCTTCCCTGCGTGCGATGTGCGTCACCTATTCCGCCGCCCTGCCCTTCCGCCCCGGTTCCGAGGGACTCCACCCGAAGCCATTAATCCGTTAGACTGATACCCGCCGACAACAAGAACCGCGCCTTGACCTGACGAGGAAGTTGACCCCTGCAGGCGCCCTGATAACGACGAGACAGCATTTCAGAATGACACCATTCGACAGCAATCCCGAAGGCCTTCGACATCTGGCAAGCATCTATGCTGTGTTGAGCGCAACAAACGAAGCAATATTGCGCGCGGAAACCCCATCCGGCCTGTACCAGGCCGTCTGCGACGCGGCAATCGACGGCGGCAAATTCACGACGGCGGCAGTCCTCGTTCCGGATTCGGAGACTGGCTGGCTGAAAACGGTCGCCGCCGCCGGGATGCGTCGCGAGCAGATCGGCGGCGATAGCGGCATTTCAGTCGACGAAGCGACGGCTGAAGGCCGCGGGCTCGCCGGCACCGCATACCGTAACGGAATGCCCTGCATCAGCAACGATTTTGTCGACGACCCCCGATCGCTGCCATGGCGAGCGGTGGTGCGCGCCTCCCGCATCGCCGCCGGCGCGGCGGTTCCGGTGGCGCTCGAAAACGGCGCGCGCGGCGTGCTGATGTTTTACTCCAGCGAAAAGGACGCCTTCGATGACGAAGCCGTTTCCCTCATCGAACGCCTGGCCCGCAACATCACCTTCGCCCTCGGTGCCTTTGCGCGGGACGAGCTGCGCCGGCAGGCGGAAGAAGCGCTGAGGACCAGCGAAGAACGCTACCGGGCGATCCTGGAAAACATGGACGACGCCTACTATGAAGTCGACACCACCGGCCGCCATACGTTTTTCAACAACGCGTTTCCGCGCCTGTTCGGCTATACCAATGAGGAAATCCGCGCCACCAGCAACCGCGATTACCAGACACCGGAAATGGCGGCGGAGGTAGCGAAGACATTCAAGGAAGTCTATCGCACCGGCATTTCGCAAAAAAGCCAGTACTGGCGTTATGTGCACAAGAACGGCAGCATCATCCACGTCGAGGGATCGGTACAGCTGGCACGCGACAAGAACGGCGTCGCCACCGGTTTTCGCGGCATCCTCCGCGATGTCACCGCCCGGCGCCAGACCGAGCAGGCGCTGCGCGAGAGCGAGAAAAAGTACCGCAGCATTCTCGAGACCATCCAGGATGCCTATTACGAAGTCGACCTGCAGGGCAGGATCGTGATGTGCAATGGCGCGTTCTGCCGGATGCTGGGATATGCGGAGAGCGAACTGCTCGACAGTCATTACCGGGAATACCAGACGCCGAAAGTAGCCGAAAAGGTCTTCAGGACCTTCAACACCGTCTACCGCACCGGCGTGGCCGCCCCCAACTTCGATTGGGAAATGATCACCAAGGACGGCCGTACGGTCGTCGGGGAAGGATCGGTGCAATTGTTCCACGGGTCGGACGGGAAACCGGCGGGCTTTCGCGGCATCCTGCGCGACGTCACCGAGCGGCGCAAGGTCGAACGTGCGCTGCGCGAAAGCGAGGCGCGATTCCGCGCGCTGACCAACCTCTCGTCCGACTGGTATTGGGAACAGGATGCGGAGTTTCGGTACGTCATCATGGAAAGCCGGCGCAAGACGTCGGAATCGACCCAGGGCACATTCGTCGGGAAACGTCCATGGGAAACCGAACTCGAAATCGAAAGCGGCGGCGGATGGGATGCGCACCGCGATCTCCTCGCAGCGAAGCAACCGTTCCGCGATGTCATCATGCACCGCCTGCTGCCGAACGGAAAACCGTACTACATCAGCGTCAGCGGCGAGCCGGTGTTTGACGGCGAAAACCGGTTTAACGGCTATCGCGGCGTATCCCGGGAAATCACCGACCAGAAAGTCGCCGAGGAGCGCATCCAGCACCTGGCAACGCATGACGGCCTGACCGGACTGCCGAACCGCATCATGTTCAGCCATCTGCTGAGCCACGCGATACCGACCGCGCAACGCTATGGCCGCAGTTTCGCGGTGCTGTTCATCGACCTCGATCGCTTCAAGTTCATCAACGATTCGCTCGGCCACGAAGCCGGCGACAAGCTGCTGAAGGAAATCTCCAGCCGCTTCAAGAAGGCGCTGCGTGCCAGCGACGTCGTCGCCCGTCTCGGCGGCGACGAGTTCGTGGTGCTGGTGCAGGAAATGAACGACATGGAGCAAGCCGCAGCGGTCGCGCGCAAGCTACTATCGGCGGCGATCAAGCCGATGATGCTGCTCGGCCGGGAATGCCGGGTCACGGCCAGCGTCGGCGTCGCCATGTACCCGAACGATGGCAATGACGAGCAGACGCTGATGAAGAACGCCGACATCGCGATGTACTTCGCCAAGGAGGAAGGAAAGAACAACTTCCAGTTCTATTCGAAAGACATCAAATCGCAATCGCTGGAGCGCCTGGCGCTGGAGGCCAACCTCCGCCACGCATTGGAACGCAACGAGTTTTCGCTGCACTACCAGGCCAAACGCGACCTCACCAGCGGCGCAATCACCGGCGTGGAAGCCCTGCTGCGATGGGATAACGCTGAGCTGGGTTCGGTAACGCCCGTGCAGTTCATCCCGGTTGCGGAGGAAACGGGATTGATCGTCCCGATCGGCAAGTGGGTACTTGAAACCGCCTGCGCCCAGAACGTCGAATGGCAACGCCAGGGCCTGCCGCCGGTATGCATGGCGGTCAACCTGTCCGTGCGCCAGTTTGCCGATGAACATCTGCTGGAAGACCTCGCTGCCATCCTCCGCGAAACCGGCATGCAGCCGCATTTGCTGGAGCTGGAAATTACCGAAGGCATGGTGATCCACAATCCCGCGCAGGCAATCAAGCTGCTGACCGCCATCAAGAACATGGGCATCCGGCTGGCAATCGACGATTTCGGAACCGGCTATTCGTCACTCGGCCAGTTGAAGAATTTTCCGATCGATACGCTCAAGGTGGACCGTTCCTTCATCCGCGATATCGGCAGCAGCTCCGATGACCGCGCGATTACCGAAGCCATCATCGCAATGGGAAAAACCCTGAGCCTGACCGTGGTGGCGGAAGGCGTCGAGACCATGGAACAGGAAGCCTTTCTGCGCATGCATGCATGCGATGAAATGCAGGGCTACTATTTCAGCAAACCGATCGCTGCCGGCGAGTTTGCGACGCTGCTGCGAGAACATGTGGCGAACGCAAAGTAAGGCATCTTATTTCAGCTAAATACGAAGAAACCAATCTCATTTCATCGCTTTTTCAAGCATATTCGTATCCGTATAATTGGGCTTTCCGACGCGCCTGATCAGGCGCTCATTATTTCAGGAGCGAAAGATGTCCAATAAAGTCGAATGGGAACTGGTCGATGCGCCCGCATCCCGTGCATCGCAATCGGCGCCTCACTTTCTCAAAGCACTGCTCGGTCCATGGTGGAAATGGAAAGCCGGCGGTGCAGCCATTGTGACCGCAGCGGTCTTATTGCTTTTGGCCACGGTCGCCGGTGTTGTCATGTTGGGCCTGGCCGCGGTTGCATTGTTGTCGCTTGCGATCCATCGCGTCCGGGTTTGGCTCGACAGCGCCCGGCGCGCCGGCACGTCACCGAGTTCATCCCTGCAACGTCGGTAAAAGCCCGCCGAATTTGCATCGTTTCACGAACTTGCGGAATGCTTGGTTGTCACTACCGCTTCGCGGCATCGAATTGTGCTTGCGTTACCGGCATGAGAATCCGATCGTCCCGGCAAACAGACATCCTTGGAGAACTGAATGGAAATCATGCAAAACAAATTTGCGGTGGTCGTACTGCCGCTGGTTCTTGCGGGCGCACTCACCGCTTGCCAGAAGCAGGAAAGCGCCACCGGGCAGGGTCCGGCGGAGCAGGCCGGGAAGACGCTCGACAGCGCCGCATCGAAAGCCGGCACGGAATTGAACAAGGCCGGCGAAGCCATCGGGCAGACGATGGAGAAGGCGGCCGAGAAAACCGGCCAGGCGATGGAAAAAGCCGGCGAGCAAGTGCAAAGCACCGCGCAGGAATCAAAGGCGGAGGCAGAGGCGGAGCAGAAAAAACAGTAGCACCCCCGCAGCCTCAGGCGCTTTGCGCCAGCAGCAGGCCGTGCAAGTCGTCGGCATCCATCGGCTGCGCAAGGAAATACCCTTGCAGCACATCGCATCCGAGATTTTCCAGCAGCCGCGTGGTCCGCTCGTCTTCCACGCCTTCGGCAACCACCAGCATTCCGAGTGCATGGCCCATGGCGACGATCGCCTTGACCAGTTCCAGCGCCTGGCGGTTGGTCGAAATGTCTCGTACGAAGGCCCGGTCGATCTTGATCTCCGCCGCGGGAAAGTCGCGCAGGTAGGCGAGGCTCGAATAGCCGGTGCCGAAATCGTCGATCGATATCGACACGCCGCAATGGCGCAGCGACTGGAAGACCTGCATTGCCTTCGCCGGGTCTTCGATGGCGACCGATTCCGTGATTTCCAGGGTCAGCGATTGCGCATCCACATCATGTTTGGCGAGCGCCGCGCGTACCTTGCCGGTCATTTCATGGCCGCGCACCTGCAACGCCGATACATTGATCGATACGGGGACCACCCAACCCTGGCGGGTCCAGCTTCGCATCTGCCGGCAGGCTTCGTTCAGCACCCAGTCGCCGAGGGCGGCAATCATCCCGGTGCGCTCGGCGACGGCGATGAATTCCGCCGGCAAGCGCATGCCGCGCTGCGGATCGATCCAGCGTACCAGCGCCTCCACGCCGACGATCTGGCGCGATCCCGCCGAATATTTCGGCTGGTAGAAAAGCCGGAATTCGCTGCGCTCGAATGCCCGCCGCAGGCTCTTGTGGGTTTCCGCCGTTGCCACGCGCTCCGCGTCCATGTGCGGTGAAAACCGCTTCCACATATTCCGGCCCTGGCGCTTCGCGTGATACATCGCAGTATCGGCGCGCAGCAGCAGCGGCTCGGCATCCTGCCCCGTCAAATGTCGCGCCACGCCGATCGACGCCGAGATATTGACGCTGTCCGACCCCACACGCATCGGCGCCTTCAACGACGAGACGACCCGCTGCATGATGTGCTCGACGCGCGCCTCGTCGGCATCGACCAGGATGATGACGAACTCGTCGCCGCCGACCCGGATCACAATATCGCCTTCACGCAGGCATTCATGGATGCGGCGCGATGCGATGACGAGCACCGCATCGCCGACATCGTGGCCCATCGTATCGTTGACCAGTTTGAATCCGTCCAGGTCGACGAAGGCCAGATGCAGCGAGGTGCGTCCTGCCTGCGCACGGGCGATCAGCGCCGGTAGCTGCTTCTGCAGGAAATGCCGGTTCTTCAGCCCGGTCAAGGCGTCGGTTTCGGCGATTTGCTGGTGTTCCAGCCGGCGCCGGTCGTAGTACGCAATCAATGTCGCCCCGACCAGCAGCGTGACCGATGTGACAAACACGATGCCCGGCAGCCAATCGCTATCGAGACTATCGGCCGCGAGGCTGATCGCGCCAGCCGGAAATTCCGCCGCCGCCATGCCGATGTAATGCATGGCGGCAATCGCCGTGCCGAGGAGAAACGCCACCAGTATTTTCTTTACCGGCATCAGCGATTCGCTGCCCTGAGAAATATGGCGCATCGCCCAGATCGCGGCACCGCTCAGGCCGATGGCGATCGCAACGGACAGTATGACCAGCGGCCACTCGTAGCGAATCGATGGCGACATGCGCATCGCCGCCATGCC
Source organism: Noviherbaspirillum sp. (assembly GCF_036846085.1). Lineage (NCBI taxonomy): Bacteria > Pseudomonadati > Pseudomonadota > Betaproteobacteria > Burkholderiales > Oxalobacteraceae > Noviherbaspirillum > Noviherbaspirillum sp. The sequence continues at coordinate 8,233 of NZ_DAIUCO010000115.1, forward strand.
GATGTAGTGCATGCCGGCGATTGCGGCACCTGCCAGCGTCGACGCGGCGGCGTAGTGCCAGGGTTTGAGTGACTCCCGTTGTGCCGTGAACAACGCCGCCGCCGAAGTGGCCACCGGTGCCGCCCATGACAACAAGGTAAGTCCTGTCTCAAAACCGACGGGCGTCTCGAGCGTGAAGGCCTGCATGCCGATGAAATGCATCGACCAGATGCCCGTTCCGGCTGCAAGCGCACTGCCCGCAAGCCAGAACCATCGTTGCGGCGCCATGGCGGATCGGGTGCGGGCGGAAAGCTCGAGCGTTGCATAACCGGCCAGCATGGCTACCAGGAGCGAAAGCGCCACCAGCGGAGTGTGATAAGTGCCGGTCAATTTGAATTTCCGTGTTTATTAGGGCGTGTCATCAATTGGGCTGGGAGATGCGTTCCTGCCAGCACGCGTGGTGGCAAGGCGCGTGGCGACGGGAAGGCTGGCCGCCTTCCCTAGCCATGCAACGCCGCCAGCGCGCGTTCTGGCAGGAACCCTCCGGGAAAGGGTGCTACGCGTCGCATGCCGGTGTTGCGGCTCCTTGCCGTAGTTCGGGGGCGCCGAGCCCACTACGACGCGTCGCCGCGCCTGGGCCTGCAACGCGTAGCACCCTTTCGCACTCCCATCCCAATTGATGACACGCCCTAAGAACGTATGGGCATGAAATGCGGGCGGGAGTGAGGGCGGCCGTGTTGCCGAAGAATGACAACGTGCGCCTATGGAATGTTCCTGAACTGTTTTGTGTCGCCGGGGAAATGCGACGTGTCAAGAGAGCGGAACGGCGGGGGAAACCGCCGGAGGATCGAAGGGAGGCGAAGGGAAGGCCGCCGGCCGGCAGGCCGACGGCGAGGCAACCGGGGAGATGAAT
>NZ_DAIUCO010000115.1:9134-10843 GCF_036846085.1 Noviherbaspirillum sp.
ATCAGGAACCGATGCGCGCGAAGTCCGGTGTCAGCACGACTGCCGAACCGCCCTGTGCGCTGTCCGGTTGCGTGGGCATCTTGCGAGGCGACACTTTCTGGCTCCGCACCCGGCGCGCAAAAGCAGTGAGGAATGCGGCATATCCATTGCAACCGGGGCGAATGCCTTCGCGTGCCGCCTTGACTGGACCCATCTCCAGCGTATCGCCAAGATCGTATGCCAGATCGCCCTTGTCCCAGGCGGATTCGTCTTTGTGTGCCAACTTCACTTGCATGATTGTTCCTAAAAAAATTGGTGATGTCCGAAATGTTGTCGCTGCAAATGTGCGCGTGCGAATGAAGACAACTTTAGCGCCGGTGCCTATGAGCGTTCAAGGTTTTAATGAACATAAAAGTAAAAATATTTTGCTGTGCGCAACAAGATTGTCATTCGTAGATGTTGTTCATTCAAGTTCCTGCCGCATACACATTTTTCAACCCGCCGATGACGCCGATTCTGCACACGGCGATCGACTTCCCGACGGATGTGCTGGCCGGTTTGTTATCATGCGCGGCTGTTCTGCGGTTCTTCGAATATCTTGTTCATACCGCTTTGTCATCATCCTGAATCCAGTTGCAAACAATAAAAAGGTTTACACATGCTCCGCTTATCTTGCCTCTCATCCAGCCGCTCTTCCCTCGCCTCCTTTCTCAGCTTCGGCGTCCTTGCAGCATTGCTATCGGCCGCGAGCCTGGTGCATGCACAGCAAGTCTTGCGCGTCTCCGCCATCCCGGACGAAGCCCCGACCGAACTGCAGCGCAAATTCAAGCCGCTCGGCGCTTATCTTGAACAGAAGACCGGCATGAAGGTGGAATTCATTCCCGTCACCGATTACGCAGCGTCGGTCGAAGGCCTGGTGAGCAACAAGCTGGACATGGTCTGGTTCGGCGGCTTTACCTTCGTGCAGGCAAAGATGCGAAGCAACGGCAAGGTGACACCGCTGGTGCAGCGGGAAGAAGATGAACGCTTCAAGTCGGTGTTCATCACCAGCGACAAATCGATCACCCGCCTCGACGACCTGAAGGGGAAAACCTTCACCTTCGGGTCGGAGTCGTCGACATCCGGTCACCTGATGCCGCGCTTTTATCTGCTCGCAGCCAAGATCAACCCGGATAGCGACATGAAACGCGTGGCGTTTTCCGGCGCGCACGACGCGACGGCGGCGGCAGTCGCGGGCGGCAAGGTCGATGCCGGCGCGCTGAACGCGTCGGTATGGGAAAAGCTGGTGGCCGAGCGCAAGATCGATCCGAGCGCAGTCAGCGTCTTTTACACCACGCCGGGGTATTTCGATTACAACTGGACGGTGCGCTCGGACATGGATCCGGCATTGCGAAAGAAGATTACCGATGCCTTCCTCGCGCTCGATAAAGCCGATCCGAAAGGCAAGGAAATCCTGGAGCTTCAACGGGCAACCCGCTTCATTCCCACCAAGGCGGAAAATTACGAGGCGATTGAAAAGGCCGCCCGGCAGGCCGGATTGCTCAAGTAATGAGCTTTCGCCTCGAAGGCGTCGCGGTGCGCCATCACGCCACTGCGGCAGCGCCCGTCGCGCTGTCGGACATGACGCTGTCGATCGCGGCGGGTGAACACGTCGCGCTGGTCGGCCCGTCCGGCGCCGGCAAGACGACGCTTCTGCACACGCTGGCCTGCGCCCACCGGCCGCACGGCGG
>NZ_DAIUCO010000115.1:10853-15524 GCF_036846085.1 Noviherbaspirillum sp.
TCACCGTCTTCGACCAGGACCCCTGGGCGCTCGGTGAACGGCAACGGCATGCGATGCGCGCCCGCCTTTTCCTCGCGCCGCAGACGCCGCCGCTGCCGCCGCGCCAGCGCGTGGTCACGGCGGTGCTTGCCGGCCGCCTGCCGCAATGGAGTCTCTGGCAAGCGCTGTCCTCGCTGGTTCGTCCCGCGGACGCCGGGGCGGCATTTGATGCGCTGGCACGGTTCAACCTGCAGGACAAACTGTATGAACGGGTTGACCGCCTGTCGGGCGGCGAGCGCCAGCGCTGCAGCCTGGCGCGGCTGCTGGTATCCGGGGCGGAAGCTTTCCTGGTGGATGAGCCGTTGTCTGCTCTTGACCCGGCGCTGGCCGCGCAAACGCTCGGCACCTTGCGACAGGAAGCGGGCACGCGCGGCGCAACCCTGGTATGCAGCCTGCACCAGATCGAACTGGCCCTGGCGCATTTTCCCCGCATCATCGGTCTGCGCAACGGCCGCGTGACGTTCGACCTGCCGCGCGAGGCGGCGACGGACGCGGTGGTGGAGGCGCTGTACCGGAATGCGGATGCCTCGCCGGAACGGACGGCGGTCTCCGTTGCGCCCTCATCGATTGCCGGGTGTTTTTAAAGAGAAGCATACGAAACCAGCCAAAGCGCAACCAGGTTCCTCGCCCGAGTAACGTTTTTCCCTGATCCGGCAAGAGCAGCCCTTCATGTTTTACCGATATCCATGTCCTCCACGCTGAATCCCCATCATCCCGACCCAGCCTGGCGCGGCCGCGTCACCCTGGCGGCAGTGGCGCTCATCGTGCTATGGCCACTGCTGGTGTGGAGCGAATTCAAGCCCTGGATGCTGTTTGACCGGCAGAGCCTGAATGCCACCGGCCGCTTCCTTTCCGCATTCCTGCCCCCGGCGCATTCGCCGGAGTTCCTGCTGCTGATGCTGGAAGCGACGTGGCAGACGATTGCGATCGCCACCGCCGGCATGACGCTGGCGCTGCTGGGTGCAGTACCGCTTTCCATCCTGGCCAACGAGCGGCTCTCGGTGTCCCGTCTCGGCACCGGTCGCATGGGCTGGTTCGGCAGCAATTTGCGGCGCATGGTGCGATGGCTTCTGATCCTGTTGCGCAGCGTGCCGGAACTGGTGTGGGCGCTGTTGTTCGTTCGCATTGCCGGACTCGGCCCGACTGCCGGCGTGGCCGCGATCGCGCTCACCTATTGCGGCATGCTTGGCAAGGTGTATGCGGAAATACTCGAATCATCCGACGGACATGCGACCGACGCATTGCTGAAGAACGGCAGCGGCCGTCTCGCGGCGCTCTGCTACGGCGCCCTGCCTGTGTCGGCATCGGAACTGGTGTCATATACCGTCTATCGCTGGGAATGCGCGATTCGCGGCTCGGTCGTGATGGGCTTCGTCGGCGCCGGCGGTCTCGGGCAGCGGATGGATGAATCGATGAAGATGCTGGCCGGCGGCGAGGTTGCGACCATGCTCATCATTTTCGTGCTGCTGGTCGCCTGTGCGGACGGCGTCAGCAAAGTGCTGCGCGGGAGGCTGGCATGAGCATGCATCGAATGCCGGCGGCGCCCCGCCGAAGTATGGCCACCCGCTTGCTGCTGCTCGGGATGGCGGCGCTGGTGATCGCCAGCTTCGGCAGTTTGTCGCTGCAATGGCGGGAATTCTTCTCCGACAGCGCGATGCAGACGACCGCCGAGTTCCTGCGTGGCTTCATGCCGCCGGATGTGTCGCCCGCGTTCATGCGCAAGGTACTGACCGGCGCCGCCGAGACCATCGCGATGTCTGCGCTCGGCACTCTGCTCGCCGCGATCGCCGGCATCGCGCTTGCACTGCCGGCGGCGGGCCGTCTCGGCCGGCCGGCGCGCGCCTGCACGCGGATGATATTGAATGTGTCGCGCTCGATCCCGGAGCTGGTGTGGGCGGCCATCATCCTGGTTGCCGCCGGCCTCGGGCCCTTCGCCGGCACGCTGGCGCTTGCCTTTCATACCACCGGCGTGCTCGGACGGCTGTTTGCGGACGCACTGGAAAACAGTTCGCCGCTTCCTGAAGCGAGTCTGCGCATCAATGGCGCAGGCGCGCTTGCGGCATTCCTGTACGCGACCCTGCCGCAAACCGTGCCGCAGATGATGTCCTACACCTTGTATCGATGGGAAAACAATATCCGGGCGGCGGCGATTCTCGGGATGGTCGGCGCGGGCGGCCTGGGACAGATGCTGAAGTATCACCTCTCGCTGTTCCAGATGCACCAGGCGGCGACGGTGATCCTGGCCATGCTGGCCCTGGTGGCGCTGGTGGATGGGCTCAGCTTTGCATTGCGCCGCATGATGACGCGGTAACGACACGGCGCTGCGGCGGCGTGGGTCGCTACGTCCGTGACCGCTGCGTGCGTGCTATTCGTCGCCCGACACCTTGTCGAGCAATTGGCTCAGCTTATCGCTGACAACGACCAGCGTATCCGTCAATTGCGCGAGCCGCAGTTCCAGTTGAAGGACACGATTCTCGAGCGCCTCGATCGCCGACTGTCCGCCCGGTGCCGCCTGCGCCGCATCGATCGTCGCCGTGCCATCCTGCGCGGCCGGTTCGGCGCCTGCGTTCGGCTCTGCTCCCTCGCCGGCCTTGCGCTGGGCAAGAATGCGATTCAGGATCGTCAGGGCAAGTTCGTAATCGCCGTTCGTCTGTGTCAGTAAATAGTTGCAATTGGCAACCGGTTCACCAGAAATCTTGTGCAGTTTCAACACCATCTGGGCATCGATTTCCTTCATCGCCATCTCCATTCCGCCGTTTTTAGACCGGCAATCACTATACGCGTTTGCCGCAACCTGCGTTACCTGCAGGCATGCAACTTCCCCGGTACGAACTTTTTTGCATTGATGCGCATCGAATCTTTGCCGGTTTTGCAAGGCAGCCTCCCATGCAATGCAGGAAGGAATTTTTTCAGCCTTGAGCTACGGCATCCACCGCAAGACACAGTGCAACGCAATCAGCCTGATTGCGACAACCGGAGAATGCAATGGACTCGAAAACGCGAATAAGTCTGGCGGCCCTGCTTGCCGCATTGATCAGCACTCCCGCAATGGCCCAGTCGGAAGACAGTACCAAGGAAGACGACAAGAAACGCCCCAAAAGACTGAAAGTCATCAAGAATCCGGAACTCGACCGTTCCGGCAAGACCCGGCATGGTGAAGCCTCCTATTACGGCAAGGAATTTTTCGGAAGGAAGATGGCCGACGGGACGCCGATGAATCCGGAATCGAATATCGCAGCCAGCAGGACATTGCCGATCGGCACCAAGGCCAAGGTGACGAACCTGGACAATGGCAAGAGCGCGGTCGTGGAGATCCGTGACCGCGGCCCCTACATCGATGGCCGGATCGTCGACCTGACGCCGAAGACCGCCGAGCAGCTCGACATGAAGCAGGACGGCGTAGCGCCGGTGGCGGTGACGCCGATCGAGCTTCCGGGATCGACGACCGCCCAGTCCAGCGGGAACTGAAACCGGAACCGCGAGCCGGCAACGTGCCGGAGACGACTGCATCAGGAACCGACCGCTGGGTTCCCTCCCCTTGCAGGGGGAAGGACCAACGCAGTGCTGGCTTGTGCCGCAGCAGTACCTGCACGACGGTGTGTCCCGCGCCGCCGCTCCCAAACGCCGTGCGGGACTCTGCCCCGTGTCAGCGAGCCGCAGCCGTCACCTGGAGCGTCACATCGGAACCAGGACGGGCATCGAACAGCAACATGCCATTGACGATCGCGACCGGTACCGCGGCGCCCGCCATGTTCCGTGCAGTGACCTGCCCCCTGAGCGCTTCCCTGACCGGCATCGCGATCGTCAGCGGCTCGGTGCAGACAGCGGGATTGAAGTTGCCGCTCAACCGCACGGTTGCCTGGCTGGATGATGCCGTCGTGATGACGGGCCTCGCCTGGGCACGGCATTGGCGGTATCTTGCCACGTTGGCATAGGTGTCGGTCCAAAGCCTCGATGAGAACGTCTGTGCGTACGTCAGGTGATCGATCAGGAACTGCGACGTTACCGGACTCCAGCCATCGCCGTCGACGCCATGGCCGCCTCCAACGAACCATCCGCCGAGATTGACTGCCTCGGCGAGCTGGCGGTTGACCAATTGCAGCGACTCGGCCTGTGTCCTGCCGTGCTCCTGGTCGAAGTAGGCAAAGCGGTAAGAGCTCTCGTTGATATCGATCTTGCGCACGGAAAAGTGGTTCTGCATGGCGAGCGCGAGTGCGCGATCGCTATATTGGTGCCACGGAAAGGCGAAGGTGAGCGGTTTCCGCCCGATTCTCTGTTCGATCAGGCGCTGGGATGCGTTGATCTCCGTATCCAGCACCTGATAGGTCAGGTTCGGATCGTTCATGACAATCCGGTGCGTCATCGAATGATTCCCGATCTCATGTCCCTTGGCGGCGAGTCCGCGCCAGAATGTCCAATCCGCATCCGCAACCTCGCCGGCGATGAGATAAAACGTGGCGCGCAAACCCCTGTTCTCGAAAATGGTGGCGATCCTTGTACTTGAGCTGTAGCCGTCGTCGAAGGTATAGGACGCTGCGGCCTGCTTCCCATCCTTGTACTTCGTCACTTGCGGACTGGTGAGGTCGAAGCAGCGATCGATGATGGCGCGGCAGTCACCGGTTGGTGTGGGCG